>JANYEF010000112.1 GCA_025363325.1 Nitrospira sp.
CTCGGGCAGCTGTATGCCAACGGGCGGGGCATGCCGCAGGACTATGCGACGGCACGGGGATGGTACGAGAAAGCCGCCACCCAGGGCCATGCGGGGGCGCAGAGCCAGCTCGGGCAGCTGTATGCCGATGGGCGGGGCGTGCCGCAGGATTATAAAAAGGCACGACAGTGGTGGGAGCAAGCGGCGTTACAGGGAAACCCGCAGGCGCAGTTCAACCTCGGGCAGCTGTATGCCAACGGGCGGGGCATGCCGCAGGACTATGCGACGGCACGGGGATGGTACGAGAAAGCCGCCGTCCAGGGCCATGCGTGGGCACAGGCCCAACTTGGGCAGCTGTATGCCAACGGGCGCGGCGTCTCGCAAGACTATGCGACGGCACGGGGGTGGTACGAGAAATCCGCTGCCCAGGGCAACGCCTGGGCGCAGGCTCAGCTCGCGCTGTTGTAGCCAATGGGCGGTGGGTGTCTATACGACGGCACAGCAGCGGTGGGAGCGTGCGGCGTAACAGGTTAGACGCACCGGCGTCGTTCCACTTTGGTTGGCTGTATGAACCGGGACAAGGTGTTTCGCAAAACGATGTGCGTACATCCATGTGGCTCAACCTGGCTGGAGCACATGGAGATACGACTGGAACCGAGGATCGTGCTGCTCTGTCAAACGAATGACCCCTGCTAGATTGTCGAGACGCACAAGCTATCGTGGGAGTGGATACCGAAGACACCGTAAGCCCCTGGCCGAACCACGTGGCCCCGATACACTTCCGTCGATCAATACAAGTGTTTCTCGATACCCCGTCTTGAGATTTCCTCCGTCCCCTCCTACAATACGCTTCCCTGCGAGGTTCCCATGACGTTATTTATTCGCCTTTACCGTTGTTTCCCGGTGCCATACTTCGTCACGCACCATGCGAGTCCATTCCTCAAGTTGCCTCTGACCCACGGGTTGGGTTTTTGGTTACTGATAACGCTCCTGTTGCTGAGCAGTGTTCCAGCGTATGCGGGGTGGGTGTTGACGAGTGGCGACGACGAAGCAGGACTGACGGTGTACGTCGATCCAGATACTCTTCTACGCAAAGGGAATCTAGTGAAAATGTGGCAATTGTACGACTATAAGACTGTACAAGCCGTGGCGGGCGACTCGCTCTTGTCTATCAAGCGACAAAACGAATACGACTGTGCAGAAGAGCGTACACGCATGCTTGCGTATACGTGGTTCTCGAGCAACATGGGGAAAGGGAGAGTCGTTTATAGAACTGCGGATGAACAACAGTGGGAACCAATTGTCCCACGTAGTATCGATCGATCTCTGTGGAAAGTGGCGTGCGGTAAGCAGTGATGCTGCCCGAGAGCACTCTTGTCAATCACCCGCAAGATCACCCGCATTATTCATGGCATGGAGATTGTCCGGCTTGATCAATCAACGCGTGTGGAGATAGGCATCAGTCAGCGGCAACCGTCCACGCGAGTCGACGTGCTGCGGCTGGCCAAGGCTTAGATCGTGGAGTTGGTGGCATGAAGAGGGGGGCAGCATGCGGCGTTGGTTTATCCTATGGGCGCTGCTCGTGATGGTGGCCGCCGCAATTGCCGGTTGGCAGGAAATCAAGAATAGGGATGAAGAAGCGCAAACGAAGGTGCTCTGGAACCAGCTGACCGGAACTAACGATCTTTCTTCCCTCGCTGAGTGTATTGAAAAGAGAGAGTACGGGATGGACATCGAGAAGTGCGTGGGAATTGAGGCGGCAATCAACAAAACCCTCGGGCGATAGCGTGGGAGACTTGCAGACATGACGCTGCGCATTGCGGGAGCACAGGGGATTGGCCAGGCTACCTCGACATTTCTGTCGGTCGCCAAGCAAGATTTATTTCTTTTCTGAATTATCTGAGAGGGAGGTCAGTGACTGGTCTTGCGGGCACGGTCGGCAATCTTCTTGCGGAGGCGAGCTTTTTCGAGGCTGATTTCGGCTTCTTTGACTTCAGACGGCAAGCCGCCAGCCTTCAAGCGCTGTTCGGCCTTGTCCACCGACGCTTGTGCGCGGTCGACGTCGATATCTTCGGCCTTCTCGGCAATCTCGGCCATGATCGTCACTTTGGTTGGTGTGACTTCCGCATAGCCCCAGAGGATAGCCATGTGGTTGGTCTGGTCTCCGACGCGATAACGAAGCTCGCCGATACGTAGGGTAGAAAGGAAATGACAGTGCCCTGGCAACACGCCGAATTCACCCTCTGAGCCTGGCGCAATGACCTCATCTACCTGCTGGCTCAACAACAACTTATCCGGTGTCACAACCTCTAACAGAATCTTCCCTGCCATATCTCTCCTACGTGCTCATCAAAAGGTATAAGCAGGCGGGATGCTCTGACGTGCGCGCATCGATCGAGCACCGTTTCATCGTGCGCGGTCTGCGAGCACAAGAGCGCCCGCCTACTTATACCTTCACCCCCATCTTCTCTGCCTTCGCAATCACTTCCTCGATCGGACCAACCATGTAGAACGCCTGTTCCGGGAGATGGTCATACTTGCCATCGAGAATTTCCTTGAAGCTTCGCACCGTATCCTTAAGCTTCACATATTTGCCTGGCGAGCCGGTGAACGCTTCGGCGACATGGAATGGCTGTGAGAGGAACCGTTGGATCTTTCGTGCGCGGGCCACCGCCATTTTGTCGTCTTCAGACAATTCGTCCATGCCGAGAATGGCGATAATGTCTTGGAGATCTTTATACCGCTGCAACACAGACTGCACTCCTCGTGCGACTTTATAGTGATCTTCGCCGATGACTTGCGGGTCGAGAATACGCGAGGTGGAGTCCAACGGGTCGACGGCTGGATAGATGCCGAGCTCAGCTAATTGCCGAGACAACACGGTGGTTGCGTCCAAGTGGGCGAAGGCCGTGGCCGGCGCCGGGTCAGTCAGGTCGTCTGCCGGTACGTAGATGGCCTGCACCGAGGTGATCGATCCACGCTTGGTCGAGGTGATACGTTCTTGCAGTTGGCCCATCTCGGTCGAGAGGGTGGGCTGATAGCCAACGGCCGACGGCATACGGCCAAGCAATGCGGACACTTCTGAACCGGCCTGGGTAAACCTGAAAATATTATCCACGAAGAGCAGCACGTCCTGGTTCTCTTCGTCGCGGAAATATTCGGCGACGGCCAATCCGGTCAAGGCAACACGCAGACGGGCACCAGGTGGCTCGTTCATTTGGCCATAGACCAGCGCCACTTTCGACTTGGTGAAGTCCTTGGGATCGATGACCTTCGACTCCTGCATTTCGTGCCAGAGGTCATTGCCCTCGCGAGTTCGTTCGCCGACGCCGGCGAATACCGAGAATCCACCGTGGTGCAAGGCGATGTTGTTGATGAGCTCCATGATGATGACGGTCTTGCCGACTCCGGCGCCGCCGAAGAGGCCGACCTTGCCGCCCTTGCTGTAGGGCTCGAGCAGATCGACGACTTTGATGCCGGTTTCGAGGACTTCGGTCTTCGTGTCCTGATCTTCGAGGCGCGGCGCAGGCCGGTGAATGGGATAGGTCTTTGTCGTCTTGATGGGGCCCATCTCGTCGACTGGTTCGCCCAACACGTTGATGAGTCGCCCCAATGTCTCGCGGCCAACCGGGACAGAAATCGGCGCCCCGGTATCATGCACATCCATCCCACGCGTGAGACCGTCGGTCGTAGACATCGCGATGCCGCGAACGCGGTTTTCACCGAGGTGCAGCGCGACTTCAAGGGTGATGCGGACAGCTGGCGTGCCGGCGACCTTATTCTCTTCCTGAATCACTTTGAGGGCGTTGTAAATATTCGGCAGTTGTCCGGGAGGAAACTCCACGTCTACCACCGGTCCGATGACCTGAATGACTTTTCCTATGCTCACGGCTCACTCCTTCTTCAACGTGGCGGACTATTTCAGCGCTTCGGCACCGCCGACGATGTCCATCAGCTCTTTGGTAATGGCGGTCTGGCGGGTCTTGTTGTAATGCAAGGTCACTTTCTTGATCAGTTGTCCTGCGTTCCGTGTCGCGCCGTCCATCGCCGACATCCTGGCCCCATGTTCCGCTGCGGCTGATTCCAGCAGAATACGAAACGTCTGTGTTTGGAAATGTTTCGGAATGAATACGTTCAAGAGGTCAGCTTCGTCCGGTTCATAGAGGTAGCTCCCGCCGGTCGTGCCTTCCGCCTGCGCCATCCCAAACTCGGCTGCGGCATCGACGGGGAACAGCTTCTCCACAATCACACGCTGTTGAATGGCTGACTTGAATTCGTTATAGACAATGTAGAGTTCGTCGAAGGTGCCTTTGACGAAGTGGTCGGTCAGATCGCCGCCGATATCGATGGCATGTTCGAACGTGAGCTTATCGAAGATGCCGGTCCACTCTTGCCTGATCGGCCAGGTGCGCCGACGAAAGTAGTCGCGGCCTTTGCGCCCCACGATTGCCAAACTGACCTGCAATCCCTGGGCTTCGCATTGCCGCACAAACTCCGTACTCTTCCGCACGATATTGCCATTGAATCCGCCGCACAGCCCGCGATCGCTCGTGACGACGAGCACTTCGACCTTCTTTCCTTCGCGCTTCTGCAACAGGGGATGCGAAGACCGATTCACGCGCTGACTCAGGTTGCTGAGCACCCCCCGCATCTTGAGGGCGTAGGGACGCGCTGCCAAAATGCGGTCCTGCGACCGTTTCAGCTTTGCCGCGGCCACCATCTTCATGGCCTTGGTAATCTTTTGTGTATTTTTAAACGCCGCAATTTTTCGGCGTAGCGATTGAAGACTCGGCATTCTTTCTTAGCTTTCAGCAATCAGTCTTCAGCTCTCAGCTCAATGCTGATAGCTGACGTGCTAATGGCTACTTCGCTCCGTACCCCATCTTCTGCTTAAAGGTCGCGATAATTTCTTTCAATCTGCCAGTGACCTTGTCATCGATTTTCCCAATGCTCGCAATTTCCTTCTTCAACTCGGGATGGTGCTGTTGGACGTAGTGCAGCAGGTCGGCTTCAAATTGTTGCACTCTATCGACGGGTACATCGTCCAGGTATCCGTTGACGCCGGCGTAAATCGATAGCACTTGATCGGCAACCGGCATCGGTTTGTATTGCCCCTGCTTGAGTAACTCCACCATCCGAACGCCGCGCGCCAGCTGCATCTGCGTTGCTTTGTCGAGCTCGCTGCCGAACTGCGAGAACGCGGCCATTTCGCGGTACTGTGCGAGGTCGAGCCGAAGGGTACCAGCCACCTGCTTCATGGTCTTAATCTGAGCCGAACCTCCGACACGGGAGACCGAGAGACCCACGTTAATTGCGGGACGAATGCCGGAGTAGAACAGATCGCTGCCGAGATAGATTTGCCCGTCGGTGATCGAAATGACATTGGTCGGAATGTAGGCGGACACGTCACCGGCTTGCGTTTCAATGATCGGCAGTGCGGTGAGGCTTCCCCCGCCAAGCTTGTCGCTGAGCTTGGCTGCACGCTCCAACAACCGGGAGTGCAGATAGAACACGTCGCCCGGATAGGCTTCGCGGCCTGGCGGACGACGGAGCAACAGAGACAGCTGACGATAGGCCACGGCGTGCTTGGAGAGATCATCATAGACGATCAACGCATGTTTGCCGTTATCCCGGAAGTACTCGCCGATGGCTGCACCGGAGAAGGGTGCCAGGTACTGCATGGGCGCCGCATCGCTCGCGGTGGCCGCCACCACGATGCTGTAATCCATCGCGTGGTTCTCTTCGAGCGTCTTAACGACACGTGCCACGGTTGACCGTTTCTGTCCGATGGCAACATAGATACAGAAGACGTCGAGACCCTTTTGATTGATAATCGTATCGACGGCAATGGCGGTTTTGCCGGTCTGTCGGTCGCCGATGATCAACTCACGCTGCCCGCGGCCGATTGGGATCATGGCGTCGATGGCCTTGATGCCCGTTTGCAATGGTTCGCGCACCGACTGACGTGTATTCACGCCGGGGGCAACCACTTCAATACGGGACGAGAGCGACGATTTGATTGGGCCCTTGCCATCGATGGGCTGGCCAATCGCGTTGACCACACGGCCGATTAAGGCTTCGCCGACTGGAATTTCAGCAATACGTCCCGTGCGCTTGACCGGATCGCCTTCCTTGACTCCGACGTCATCGCCCATAAGCACGGCGCCGACGTTGTCTTCTTCAAGATTCAGCGCGATCCCGTAGAGGCCGCCGGGGAATTCGAGCATTTCACCGGCCATGGCGCCGTCGAGACCATAGACCTTGGCAATTCCGTCTCCAACCTGGATGACTGAGCCGGTCTCCTTGACGTCGACCTGCTTGTCGAAGCCTTTGATCTTTTCTTTGATGATCGAACTAATTTCTTCTGCCTTGATCTGCATGGCTACTCCTTCGTCAACAGACTCTGCATCGCTTGTAACCGGCCACGGACGGTGCTATCGACCACCGTGCTGCCAAGATGGATCTGCACGCCGGCGAGATGGCGTGCATCCGTATAAAATTTCACGTCGATTTGACGCTTGAGCGTTTCGCGTAGCCGCGTGCTGATTCGATCTTGTTCAGCTGGGGGCAAGGCCACAGCTGAGGACACGGTGATTTGCTGGGTGCCTTTCGACGCATCGGCAAGCTTCGCGAAGGCCTCGGCGATTTCAGGGAGAAAACCGACGCGATTCTTCTTCACCAACTGTGCGAGAAAGGTTCGTCCAACGGGAGGACTCCTCAGGCGTGATCCGAGTTCTGCGAGGACGGCAATTTTGTCTTCGGCGCCAAAGACCGGCGAGGCCACGACATGGCGCAGCGCGACCGAGTCCTTGATCGCGTGACCCAACCCCGTTAAGGCTGCACGGGTTGGCTCAATGCTGGATTCGTCGAGTAGCTCGAAGAGTGCCTGTGCGTAACGTCGCGCCACTGCTGTCTTAATCACTACACTGATCCGTTCGTTTTTCTTTTTGACAAAGGTGGAAGCCTTCGTGCTCTTACACGAAAAGCGGCGCGCCAAGTTAGCATTGGCAGATGAGGACTGTCAATACGATGGCGCGAATTATCAGGAAGCTATAATGATCGGATGATACCGCCGCCGAGCACGTGATCGTTTCGATAGAAGACCGCAGACTGACCCGGGCTCAATGCGCGTTGTGGCTCATGGAAGAGAATGCGAAGAGTACTCTCTGAAAGAGGCTGAACGGTCGCAGGTGCGACAGGAGTGGCATACCGGACCTTGACCTCGACCTCTGTTGATCCAGTGAGGAGTGAGGAATCGAAGAGGTTCAGATCTGCGACGTCACACTGACTGCGCCGCAACGACTCTTCTGTTCCAAGGACGACGGTATTGGTGGCAGGTTGTACGTGCTGTACATAGAGCCTGCGGCCGGTCGCAATACCAAGACCCCGTCGTTGGCCTGGCGTATAGAAGGCGATCCCTTCATGGGCGCCTAAATATCGACCTTCATCGTCCACGAAGGCCCCTGGTTTTTTGGCGGTCGGCGCTTCCTTCTCGATGAAGGTTCGATAATCGCCGTGGCTCACGAAGCAAATTTCCTGGCTTTCCTTCAGTTCGTCCACGGGAAGGCCCAAGGCCTCTGCTTCCTTCCATACGTCCGTCTTCTGCATGCCCCCCACAGGAAAGAGAAGGCGAGCGAGCCAGGACTGACGAAGACGATAGAGGAAGTAGCTTTGATCTTTCTTGGGATCGGCTGCTCGCTGGAGAGTCGACAGCCCCTCGGATTCGCCAATGCGAACATAGTGGCCTGTGGCCACAAAATTGATCCCGCGTGCGTCCGCAAGTTCGATGAGACCCCGCAGTTTGACGCGCTCATTGCATCGAACACAGGGATTGGGCGTTGTGCCTTCGAGATAGCCGGCAATAAAGTCGTCGATGACGCCGGTACGAAAAGTTTCTCTGGTGTCGACTACCTCATGCGGGATCTTCAATGTCTGCGCGACATACCGGGCAATGCCAACCTTACAGCACCCACGTTCTTCCCAGCGTTTAGAGACCGAGACTGTTTCGTCTTCGTGTTCCCAGACCTGAAGGGTGACGCCATGCACGTCGTAGCCCTGGCGGACCAGAAGCGCTGCGGCGACAGAGCTGTCCACTCCACCGCTCATGCCAAGGAGAACTGTAGGGCGAGCCATAAGGTCGCTATTGTACTGGGGAGACAGGAAAAGGGAAAGGGGGCTGTTTCCTGCGGCTATTGAGCGGATGCAATAAGGCCCTGAGGCACGTCGACCGAAATAGCGCGTTTGGCGCTCCAATGATGAGCGCCCATGTCACACATGCCATGGAAATGAGAGCCTTCTTCGATCGCAATGACAGGGGTTCTGATATCGCCAACAAGAACACCGGGCTTAAGGATGTGAATCTTTTCCATGGCAGTGATGGTACCATTGATCTTGCCGCTATTCATGAGCACTCCAGCTGACACGATGCCCTCGATCACGGCATGCTCTCCGACGATCAAAGTTCCGGTGGTATAGATCTCGCCTTCGACGTGCCCATCAACTCGAACAGTGCCATCAAAAATTACGATGCCTTTGAAGTCCGCGCCCTTCCCCAGGAGCGTAAAATTCTCGCTGTCCTGTTCGACTTGCTGGCCCCGTTCTTTCTTTGCCCACATAATCGCCTCCTAGGACTCTTCCCGCACATGCATGGCCTATCACCACACAAAGAATGCGCAGGATACATACCTAAATAGTAATATCCCCCTAACCGTTGACGCGCTTTACGCTAGGGGGCGCTATCATTCCGACGGGATGCAGGGAAGCGTCCCGAGGGAGCTCGCGTACGCCGTGAGCCATTTCGAGTGCGCCGTTGAATAGCACGCCATCTTCCATTGAAAGGACTGGCGCCTTGACGCTCCCATTCATCACGGCCGGAGCCCGGAGCTTGATGCACTCTTTCGCAACGACATCCCCGGTAATCTTACCTTTACAGACAATCGTTCCGGCGGTAATTTTTGCCTGGATTACGGCGTCTTCACCAATCAGGAGCACGCCATCAGTATGAATTTCTCCGTCGAGATACCCGTCAATTCTCACTGTGCCACTATAGGAAATAGTGCCCTTGAACTCAACTCCTTTTCCTACAAAGGCACTAATGTCCCCGGCCCCCTCAGCAATTGAGCTGGCAGCTACCTTCGTCATCTCTTTGCCTTCCTGCTCGCTTGAGCTCATCTCTTCTTTATTGTCCTGCCCCCACATGAACGCGCCTCCTCGAGTTGGTGACTCCACTATTCCAGCGCAGTTGTCATGCGGTATGAGAAATAGTCGGTAAGATAAAAAATAGATAAAGTCACGAGTACGTAGAAGCAACAAGTATGCCTCTGTCTCTCATGAATTTTGCGAGATAAGAATGCGGAATGGATTAATTCAGAAGGGTCTCGAGGATCCCGTCGAGTTCAGGAGGAGAAAAATAGTGAATGACAATTTTTCCACCACGTCTTCCTTTTTGGATCATGACTTTGGTACCGAATCGTTTTTGTAATCGCTCTTCAACATCAGACCATGGTGTTCGCCGTAATTCCGTTGCTCCGCGTTTCTTCGCAACCGATGATGATTCAATGTGTTTTTCCGTCTCTCTCACCGATAAGGCTCTTGAAACCACAAGCTGGGCGACTCTTAGCTGTTCATTCTGGCCGGGAAGACCGAGAATCACTTTGGCATGTCCCATGGAGATCTGATTCATCTCAATCAGCTGTTGGACCTCTGAAGGAAGATTTATAAGGCGCACGACATTGGCAATTGATGATCGCTCGCAACCGACTCGTTGCGCAATTATGTCCTGAGTCAGTCCAAATTCGTTCATCATCCGATGGTAGGCTCTGGCCATTTCCATGGGATTGAGACCTGCTCGCTGAAGATTTTCCACCAGTGCCAGCACGACAGATTCTTCGTCTCCGCAATTGCGAATGACGGATTGAATCGTTTCCAGCCCCGCTTCTTTTGCCGCGCGCCAACGCCGTTCACCCGAAATGAGTTCGTATATTCCATCGCCCTTACGGCGCACCAAGATTGGTTGGAGCAATCCACTTTGCTTCAATGAGGCCGTGAGTTCTGCCAGTTCCTGAGGAGCGAACGTTTGTCTCGGTTGATACCGATTCGGCACAATCGCATCGACACGCAGGCGTTGAACCTCCGATAATTCAGGCATCGCCGCAGGCTTGGCGGCAGGAAGCAATGCGTCGAGTCCTCTACCGAGCGCTTTTTTCTCCATGACTCACAAACTCCTTGGCTAAAGACAAATACGCTTGGGAACCTGCCGATGCGACGTTATATAACATGGCCGGACGTCCGTAACTTGGAGCCTCGGCAAGTGTCACATTTCGTGGAATCACGGTGCTATAGACGACGTCTTTGAAATGCTCGCGAACTTGCTCAACGACTTGACGCGCCAACGTATTCCTCGCATCAAACATTGTCAAGACGATCCCTTCCAACTGGAGCTCCGGGTTAAATGACTGACGAACTCGGTCGATGTTTCCAACCAAGCGGCTTAACCCTTCCATCGCATAGTATTCACATTGAACCGGGACTAAAATGGTGTTCGCCGCGACCAGCGCATTCACCGTCAGAATCCCCAATGTCGGCGGGCAGTCGAGAAATATAACGTCGAATAGTTGCTCAACGTCTCGCAAGAATTGGCGAAGTATTTTTTCACGCTCTTCAACATTCACCAGCTCTATTTCGGCTCCTGATAAGTCAGCATTTGCCGGCAAAAGTGACAAACCGTTCACTTCTGTGACATGCACAGCATCCTGAAATTTCACATAATTAACTAAACAGTTGTACACAGTGGTCTGCAAGGAGCGTGGGTCAACCCCCAGCCCACTTGTGGCATTCCCTTGCGGATCCATATCCACAAGTAAGACACGCTTGCCTAGCAGTGCGACACCAGCAGCGAGGTTCACCGCCGTTGTGGTCTTTCCTACGCCACCCTTCTGATTTGCGATCGCTACAATCTTTGCCATAGTTAAAATTGAACCACTTACTCTCTCACGTACTCACCAGGAATGTTCCACGTGGAACATATATATACTATTGACTATATTATTAATTATTTTTCTCAACCACTGCAATGACTCTCTTCCCAGATCCTTGCGGGAGAACAAAAGCTGTTTCACTCACAAGATGAAACTCTTCTCCTATTTCCTGATTTTTTACGGTCTCTGTCCGATACAAGACGATTTTTCCTTTTGAAGCCAACAAGGCATGAATGTGTTTTCTTATTTCTTCAAACTTCAACGCCCTTACGACGATCATGTCAACAACATGGTGGACTGACCGTTTGGCATATTGCTCGATGGTGCCGTCAAATGTGGAGATACCACGAAGCTTCAATAGACCGATCACTGAGTTAAGGAATGAGCATTTTTTCTGAACTGGCTCAACTAGAACCAGTTGCAAGTCAGATCTCATGATTTTAAGTGGAATACCAGGAAATCCTCCACCAGATCCGACATCAAGCACTACAGCCTGTTCCGGAAAGTCTGTCGCAACAAGCGCAGCGAGTGAGTCAACAAAGTGCTTGATGATG
>JANYEF010000356.1 GCA_025363325.1 Nitrospira sp.
CGTTGATGGAGAGGGTGTCATGAAGGGGCTCAGGATCCTGCTCGTTGACGACGAGCCGCTGATGCGGCTGTCGATGGTCGATGCGTTGGAGACGATCGGCCATGACGTCGAAGCGTCCGCATCCGGGACGGAAGGGATCGACGCCATTCGCCAACGGCCTTTCGATCTGGTGATCACCGATCTACGGCTGCCCGGCGCGGACGGGCTCACGGTGCTCACAGCGGCCAAAAAACAGTCGCCCCACACGGAGGTCATGGTGATTACCGCCCACGGATCGGTGGAAACGGCGGTCGGCGCAATGAAGCTCGGTGCGTTCGACTACATCACAAAACCGTTCCAGATGGACGAATTGCTGTTGATCGTCGAGCGGGTGGGACGCGTCGTGACTTTGCGGCGAGAAAATCAGGATCTCAAAGCGGTGCTGGAAGATAAGTTCAGCTTCGGGGGCATTCTCGGAGCGAACAACCAAATGCGAGCCGTACTCGAGAAGATCAAGCTGGTGGCAGGAACGGATTCGACGACGCTGATTCTTGGAGAGAGCGGAACCGGCAAGGAGTTGGTCGCCAATGCCATTCATCAAAACAGCGCCCGAAGCCACTACCCCTTGATCAAAGTGAGCTGTGCGGCCCTTCCAGAAACCTTATTAGAAGCAGAACTGTTCGGCCATGAGAAAGGGGCGTTCACAGGGGCGGTACGGCAGCGGCGTGGGCGATTTGAGCTGGCACATCGAGGCACGTTGTTTCTCGATGAAATTGGAGAAATCTCGCCAGTCGTCCAAGTGAAATTGTTGCGGGTACTCCAGGAACGGCAGTTTGAGCGCGTCGGGGGAAATGACAGGATTGATGTCGACGTGCGCCTGGTCTGTGCCACCCAGAAGGATCTCCGAAAAGAAGTCTCTCAGGGGCGGTTTCGAGAAGATCTTTTTTATCGGCTCAATGTCGTGCATGTGGTGATTCCGCCGTTGCGTCAACGGCAGGAAGACATCATGATCATTGCAGAGCACGTGCTGAAGATGTGCTCCAGCAAGATGAATAAGATGGTGAAAGGGTTTTCCACTGCGGCGCGTGAGCTTTTCTTGCGCTATTCATTCCCTGGGAACGTGCGGGAGCTAGAGAACATGGTCGAGCGTGCGGTGGCGCTGGGGCGGGATCGTGAAGCGATCCAACCGTCCGATCTGTGCGGGTTCCAGTCCTGTCCGTTCACAGGCGGGCTGCCGCAAGAATCCTGTGGATTCTGTAGCGAAGGGCTGACGGGGCAGAAGCGCGAGGAGCGTCCGCTGACCTCTCTGGCGACAGCGCGGGAACAGTTCGAGCGTGAGTATATTGTGTCGGTCCTCGAGCGGGTGGAGGGCAGTCGAACCACGGCCTCGAAAATTCTCGGTCTCTCGCGCAAAACCCTATGGGAAAAGTGCAAGCGCTACGGCATTCCGTCGGCGAGAGATGAGTCGGGTGGCGAAGAAGAGTAGGGAGCGGCCAGGTGCCCTTCTTGCTCGCAGAGCGCGCACGATAAGAATGTGCTCGCCTGGGACAAGAGTGCGTCTCGGCGCGCTCAGGGTTGGGCGGGTGAGAATGTTGCGCGCAGTCAAGGGCAGCCTCGGCCGCCCCCTCCAATACTGGGGAAAGGTGATAGAGGAACAAAAAAGGGGCCTGGCGTTTCCCTGTGCTCGCGCAACGCGCGGTCGCGGACTCCCCTCGTTGGACGCGCGCACGTTGGATACCGACGGGCCGCCCCTCACAATGTGATTAGAGGGAGAATGAAATTTCGGGTCCTATCGTTCGCCAGCCCTTATGTAGTCCCACCTCGCCCGGTGTAGGGACTCGCTCCATGCATGAGAGCTCCCATATGAGCGTCACCCGACTAATTACAATGTAAACACAAGGCCCTATGGCCGCTCCAGACAGCCAGGCCCTTCCCGTCAATATGGAAGGAGGGAGAAGTTGAGAGATGATCGTTATACGAGTGCTGGAGATAGACCGTGGCTACCTTCAAAAAGTAGCATGGTCCCGTTTCTATTTGTCGATCATCAAACTTGGGAATTTCCTTCAGCAAACGAGGCGCGATCTAAATGACACTTTCTCCAGCAGATCAAGATCGAATAACCCATATCTTCTTTCCACACCTCGAACGTAAAACTCGTGAAGTACTGGCAACAGGAGGTCGCTTCGTCTATTACACGACTGCAGAAACTGCGACATGCATCCTCACGAATAAACAGATTTGGATGCGAAACACAACTGCAATGAACGACTATTTGGAAGTCGAACACGGGTTCAATTGCTTAAACGCCTCTTATAAGTCGACGCCGGGCAACATTTTCAATGCTACGCTCAATGCCTGTTTCCCCGGATTGGCCGATGAAGTCAGAGATTTCTTTAATAGCTGGTTGCCTAGCATCAGGCAGGATACGTTTATCACATGCGTGTCTGAGCACTTACCAGAAGAAGATCAGCATGGGCGCCTTTCAATGTGGAGGGCCTACGGCGGGCAGGCTGGAGTTGCACTCGTTATCAATGGCGCGGTGATGTTCAGTAAACCCAATACGCTTAATGTGTTTTCTAGTCCAGTAGACTACCTCAATCCAGACGCTTTCGCTGCCCAGTTCGAACGGATAGCGAAAAATATGGAGAGCGATGTCGATTTCATTAAGAGTCTCGGCAAGGAAGAGGTGAAACAGATCGTATTCAACATGCTCCGTTTCGCAGTCCTGTGCACAAAACATCCTGGATTCCATGAGGAACGAGAGTGGCGAAACATAGCGTCGCCCAAAATGCATCCCACAGACCACGCGACATTGGGCATTGAGATCATTCGCGGGACACCTCAACCAGTGCTAAAGCTTAATTTGCAGAATAACTCCGAGAAAGGTCTTGTCGGTTTAGCCATCCCTGATCTTCTAGATAGAATCATTATCGGACCTTGCGAGTTCCCTCAAGTCATCTGCAGCGCCTTCCTCAAGCTACTTGCAGATGCTGAGGTGCCAGAGCCAGGAAGGAAAATCATTGTCTCCGACATTCCACTCAGAAAGCCGTAGGAGTACGCTGTCAGATTCCTCGCCCCATTTCGCAGCGTATGCGCGAAAGAAGAGGGGTCGCGAAAGAAAAGGAGTCGGGAGTCTTTGTTTGGTGAAGCTTGGCTGCGCCGTTGCAGGCGGTCACGCTCCGATACCTCTTTTTGAGCCTCGCTATCAAGTCCGACAGTTGTTTGATCTGGTGGAGAGGCATAAACTACGGAGTGAAGATGACCTGAAGCCATGAAGGACTATCACATCAACATCTTCTATAGCGACGCGGATAAGGGCTATATCGCGGATATTCCCGATCTAGACGCCTGTTCTGCTTTCGGGAAAACTCCGACCGACGCCCTGAAACAAGCGCAACTGGCCAAGAAAGTCTGGCTGGAAGC
>JANYEF010000389.1 GCA_025363325.1 Nitrospira sp.
GCGGCCTGAGCGACGAGCTTGGATGTAATGACCCGAGCCTGCTCCGCAAAGCCATAGGTCAACGCAACATCGCACACCTGGTTGATAAGTCGAGGATTGCCTCTCGTCAAACGATGCACCAAGGCACAGGCTTTATTCGTAAACAATGAGGGATGTCCGCCCGCAACCTGCAACCGGTGGCGAATGCAATGTCCCGTCTCCGCCTCCGAAAGCGGTTCCAAGTGATGGTCGACAACAATCCGTTGGGCAAACTGGGTCATGTCGATTCGCTGCAGTAATGTGTGGAGATCCGGCTGGCCGGAAAGAATGATCTGCAGCTTCAGCGTTTTCCCATCGTTCAAATTAGACAGAAGCCGCAGCTCTTCGAGCAGCTCGGCACCAAGACTCTGGGCTTCATCGATAATAAGAATGACCCGTCGGCGCTGTTTGGATTCTTGAATCAGAAACTCCGAGAAGAGGTGATAGGCCTCGACCGGGTCAAGTCGATTTTTACTCAACCCGAGTGAAAGCAGAATCCAGGGCAGGAGATGTTCAACGTCGTAGCGCGCGTTCGTGACGAGACCGATCGAATGCTTCTCCCCGTGCTCTGAAATAAGCTTCTGTAGTAATGACGTCTTGCCCATCCCCGGATCGCCGGTGAGCACCATAAACGGGGCCTGACTGAGTAGACCGTATTCCAGCAGGCTGTAGGCCGCGCTATGGGTCGAGCCTGGATACAGAAAGTCGCTATCTGGCAGGAGCGCGAAGGGTTTGGTCCGAAGATTGTAAAACGACTCGTACATTCAGCGTTGCCTTCCGACAGGAGGCATTGGAAGCTAGTGAGAGAGCAGCTTCCGCATACTAGCAGGAGTCGCAGTTAATTGCCCGGCCTTATTCAGCACCGTTCCTAACACGGGACGAGAATTCTTGACCAGCGACAAAGCACGCTGCACCTCCTCGGCTGTGGTTTTCCCCTCCTCCACGACAAGGAGAAGCGCGTCCGTGTAGGGAGAGAAGGCGAGCACATCAGCTGTGTGGAGCAGCGGGGGAAGATCGAAAATTACGATTCGCGAGGGGTAGCGATGCTTCAGCTCTTCGACCAAGGCGAGCATTTTTGGCGACGTGAGGATTTCGGTCGAATTTGAAATAGCCCGTCCTCCAGGTAGTAAGACAAACCGGCCGATCCCCGGATGCACCAAGAGATCTTCGAGCGGCTGGTTATCCAACAGGTAGTCCGCGAGGCCTGGACAATCGTCGAGGCCAAAGACCTCATGGACGCTGGGGCGACGGAGATTGGCATCGACGAGGAGAACCGTCTGGGTCGTCTCCATCGCAAGACTCACCGCCAAGTTCACGGCAGTCAACGTCTTGCCTTCACCGTGGCCTGGGCTGGTGACACCCAACACATTCCAATCATTTTCTCGAAGGCGATGCAACACCTGGGTCCGCAATATCTTAAAGGCGTCGACAAACGGCCCCTTGTCATAGGCGGCCATCACTCGCTGTTCACGAAGCACAGAGAGTGGGATATCCAACGACCTCGTCCTGGTATACACGATGGGGCGAGGCAAGGCTTGACCGCCGGAAGCCTTGCCCGTTTGTGACCTGGCACCAGGCTGACTCTGTTGGTCCCTATGGAGCTGCAGCGCAGTCCGATATCTATCCATCTCTGTAATGACCCAAAAGGTTGAGGTCGAGGTCACGGCTAAGCGAAGAGTTTCCCAAATCGAGTTCTCCGCAACCTAAGCCTTCACCTTTCCCTTCCTGGCTATTCTATGCCAAACCGCTTGAGCGCGGCAAACCACAGTACATCTAAAGGCACCACGAACACATGCAGCAGCGCGAGAATCGTGACGATGGCGCCAACTCCGGCCCCCTTAAGGATGCGCCGGCGCTTTACGGCGCGGGAGAGATCCTGTTCGTTCGGCATGAAGGGAATCACCGCCAGCGGAAACAACTGAGTCAACTGCGCAAGCTGCTCCGGCGTACGAATGGAATGATCGAACGATTCCGCGGCCGCGCCTGAGCCGATTCCAGCAGCGAGGGCCAGAATAAATCCTAGAAGCACAATAGCGGGCCGGTTGGGTTTGTCCGGCTTCTCCGGCAAGCTGGGCGGATCAATGAGAGAAAACCGTTCGCCTTTCCGCTGAACCTCTAAACCTTCCGAAACCTTGGCTTCCAGCAGTCTGGACCGGATGTCCTGATACTTCTGCCCTGAGGTGTCGCGATCACGCGTCAGAAAGAGATAGTCAGGCTCCATCTCCGGAGTCCGTTCGAGGCGGGCGGCATAGTCCTGGAGCCGCTGCTTTACAGCCGTGCGAGTCGCCCGCAGGGCGTTCAAGGAAGAGGTCGCGGAATTGAGCTGAGCCTGAAGATTGATGAAGGCAGGGTTTTCCGGCCTGCCCATGGGCCTTCGAAGAGGGACAGAGCCAAGCTGCCGAACTTCCCGTTCCAAAGCTGCAATCGTGCGACGGGCTTGAACGACGTCAGGGTGATCCTTGCCTAAGCGCTCCGAGACAGTAGCCAGCGTGGCACGGGCCTCGATGAGCTGTTTGGACGCTTCCTCGATCTCGGGAGGCTGTCCGGTTTCCTTTTCCAAGGCCTCGATCTCCTGCTTCATCTTCA
>JANYEF010000463.1 GCA_025363325.1 Nitrospira sp.
GAACCTGGGCGGGCGTGTGCAGGAACTGGAAGCGGTTCTTCAGAAAGAGCGCGAAGGCTTTGCGCAACAGGCGCAGCGTCTGGCCGAACTGCAGAAGAACGCGAGTCGTGTCCAGGAGCTGGAGGTGACGTTACATGCCGAGCGCGAGGCAGCCACGCAACTGGTTCAACAGATGACCACTATGGAACAATCGGTGAGCCGGTTTCAGGAATTGGCGCAGCAGCTCGCACAGGAGCAGGAGCGTACGAGCGACTTGACTCGTCGTGTGGCAGGAAGTGAACAGGTTGCCGCACGAGTGCGCACATTAGAAGAAGCTCTCGCTGCCGAGCAGGCAATAAACAATAGTCTTTCCGCGCGTCTCTCCGAGGCCGATCTCGCTTCGCAGAAAGCGCTGGAATTCGAACCACTGCTTCAGACGGAACGAGAACGAAATAGCCTTCTGGCGAGGCGCGTGTCTGAAACTGAACAAGCGTCCGAGCAAGCGAATAAGCGGTTTGAAGAGATGGCAACAAAGCTCGGCGAGATCGCGGGATTGGCCGCTCAGCTGGGGAGCGGAAAGCGTCGACCCTGATCCTATACGATCCCTTTCCGTGGACCGTCATTGTTGTGAAGGATTGATGTCATGGCTGCCGATACCACAGGTGATTTCCAGAAAGAGCTGGTCGATCTCTTTGTTCAGGAAGCACATGAATGGCTCCAGAACATTCATGTCGCCCTGGATGAGCTGCAGCAGGGCCCGGCGCCGGAGCGGCATGCCAAGCTGATTGGGACGATTTCTGCCGGAGTGATGAATCTCGGCGGGTCTGCTGCCACGATCAATCTTGGAGACGTCGAGCATGCCAGCTTCGATGCGATTCCCTTTGTCGAAGCCCTCCGGGACCCACAGAAGGCGCTTTCTGTTCAGGGATTTTTCGCCCTCTGTAAACAGCTGGGGCAGATCCACACGGCGTTGACCCGTGCGACGGGCATCTCCTTCGAAGACGACGGGAACGGTTCGGCGGCTGAGGTGGTTTACGCGAGCCTCTCTCCCGGGGAGTTTCTGGATGCTCTTCATGGGTTAGAGGAAAAACAGTCTCCCGGTATCACGTCCGGGCGCAGCCTTATCCGCAGCCTGATCGAGCAGATGGAAGGACAGGTTCAGGCCGGCGCCGAACGTCTCGATGCCACGGTCATTCAAGGATATCTTGCGCGAATGTCCGAAGCGGAAGAGTCGTTTCTGAAGGCGATTGACGAGCGGGTGCCCGAGATTTTCAAGAAGATGAGTGCTCTTAATCTGGACGGGAGCGAGGTCTCCTCACGCATGGTGGCCCTTGAGGCTTCTCTTCAGGATGTCGCACATCTGCGCAGCGAAGCGCAGCAGGTGAATGCGGGATCGGCCATGATGTTTTTTACCGGTCTGCACAGTCTACTGACGGTGGTGGCACAGCGTCGAGTGGGTCTTGCTGCCACGCGGGTAGAATCGGTGAAGGCGCGGCTGCACGTGATGGGTAGTGACATCCGCCAGTGGGTGGAGCATGGGCGAGCACAGCGTGCCGCAATCGATCAGTTGTTCCCTTCAAGCCACTCGTAATCGATCTATTGGAACCCAGCATGCAGGTTCGTCGAGACACATGGTGAAGTCGTACCCTCCGAGTGATGATGATGGCACGATGAACTCAGAAGCCGACTATACGATATATTGGGGACTCCGGGCTCTTCCGTTCGACAATGTGCCGGACCCGCGTTTCTATGTTCCGTGCTCTCAGCATGACACGGCGCATAAGTGGTTGAGTTATGGCATTCAGACCCGCAAGGGCATGCTTCTGCTCACGGGTGACATCGGGTGTGGAAAAACGTTGCTGGGTCGTCGGCTGATCGTCGGGCTGTCGCCTGCTCAGTATGATGTCGCGCTTGTGGCCAATCCCGCGTTGTCTCCCTCCGAGTTGCTGGATGAGGTGTTATCTCAGTTCGGACTCGACCTCATGCGATCAAAGGCTGGGCGATTGCAGACGCTCAATGGGCGGCTGCAATCGAATGCCCAGCGCGGGATTAGCTCAGTGCTGGTCGTGGATGAAGCGCAAGCGATTGTAAGCGTGAAAGCCTTTGAGGAGCTCCGATTGCTGACGAACTTCCAACTCAACGACCGATTTTTATTGACCGTCGTGCTGATCGGCCAGCCGGAGTTGCGCCATCGTATTGCGGGAATTCCGCAGTTACACCAACGTATTGCGGTCCGTGCGCATCTAGGCCCCTTCACGGCAGAGGAGACGACGTCGTATATTACGGCACGCATGGGAGCCGTGACTCATCGGACAGACGTGTTTACGAAAGAGGCGGTCACAGTCATTTACGAACAGAGCAAGGGGATCGGGCGGCTTATTAATGCCCTCTGTGATCGATGTCTCTTTGCCGGAGCGACCGAGAACGTCTCACAGATCGATGATCGACTTGTCCAGCGGATCGGACAATTCATATGATGCATGGTCGAATGTTCAGCGAGGACGGCTGCAGGCTATGAGCGAGTACAGCACGACAGATTGGTATCGCATTGCGCAGGAGCAACTCACAGACGTGGCTCTTGCCGTGCAGCGGCAAGATGCCCTCGACTTGGAGGCCTTGTCTGCCCTGGCGACAGGGATTGCGGAGGCGCTCAAGAAGAGTGACCAATTGCTTGTTCAGGCGATGAGCGGTCCCGCAGGCCCTCCACTGATTACGAATCTCGTGAATGTCGGAATTCTGGCGACGAAGGTCGGTGCTGGACTTGGGTATCATGGGAAAGAGCTTGAACGGCTTACCCTAGCGGGGCTCGTGCATGACGTCGGTCTCTTTGCCGTGCCGCAGTCGGTGATCACCAAGTCGGGTCGTTTGACGCATGATGAACGTACGCTCATTGAACAACATCCCGAACTTGGCTATGAGGCGATACGAAAGGCGGGTCAGAAATACGACTGGCTGGCGCAAGTGGTACGCCAGGCGCATGAACGGTGGAATGGGCAGGGGTATCCAAACAAGCTGAAGGGGCGGCAGGTCAGCGAGTTTGCCCAAATCATCGGCGTGGTGGATGTCTTCGATGCCCTTGTCAGTCCTCGCGGGTATCGCCGCCGATTTTTCCCGCACGAAGCGGTGCGAGAATTGATGGTGGCGGAACGGACGGCGTTCCCTCGCGAGGTTGTCAAAGCCTTGGTCGAACAACTGTCGGCCTATCCGCTGGGCACCTCGGTACGATTGACCACCGGCGAAGTCGGGTCTGTCAGGCGCGTTAATGCGCGCTATCCACTCCGCCCGGTCGTGTGGATCGACAGCGATGTGGTCTCTGGCCAGGAGGGGCGGCAGCTCGATCTGAGCCTCACCCCGCTCGTGTCGATCATCGAAACATTAGCGCCTCCTGACGTGGCACGTGTGTCGTTTCCAGCGGATGTGACGCGCGCCAAGACATCTGAGGTTCTCCCCTCGGCCTCCGATCAGTTTACGTCGCTATTGGAAGGCTTAGACGCACTCGCGAGTGCGATTCAAGGCGCTGTCGAATCCAGGACTCCTGTGCCAGACGTCGGGACTGTGTCGCTATCGGGCGAGCATCGATGGACCGTTCGGCCTTCCGCGCAGGATCTTGCAGATCCCGGCTTTGAAAAGGAAGTGATCGGATTGTTCGCCCTCGAAGCGCACGAATGGCTGGCGCAAATCCAGATGGCGGTGAAACAGCTCGCCGAAGGGGCCAACGGAACGGTGCGCCCGAAGCTCTACGGAATTCTCTTGCACGGCATTACCAATCTTGCCAAGTCAGCGTCAACGGTGCAACTCCGGACCATCGAGCAGATGGCCACGAATCTGCTTCCGATTCTCCACGATGTAGGGCGACAGGAACCACGTGCCATGACGACAGCGCTCCAGTCGCTTCAGGAGGGGTTGGATCGGATCAGTCTGGCCGTGCGTCGTTTAGCAGGAGTTCAAGAGGACGAACGTGCTGGAGATGATAGCATTCCTGTGAGAACGGCAAGTGAGTCCGTGGGGGCTCTTGCTGTCATTGAGACCGAGTTACCCGATGCCCCGCAATCGCCGGCCCTGCTCACTGTGAACTCCAGCATCCCTCTCATTCATGCCCTTCGGGACCTGCAGCAAGCTCGTGCCCGGTCGATGCAGCCGGCTCGCGATGTGTTGGAGGCGGTCATCCAGCGAGCCGAGCGGGAAGCCGATCATTTTGATGTCGCCGGCGTCGGGCGCATTTTAGCTGAGCTTGACCGACTCGACGATGAGTTCCTTCAAGAAGTCCGTCGGCGGGTTCCAATCATCAGTTCCACTCTTTCGAATTTACGAGCACAAGGGACGACGGATTTCGTGACGGCATCTCAGCTCAATCCGATTCTCGAACAGGTCGAGGCCCTCTACGATCTGGCCAGCTATGTGCAGGCGACGATGATCACGATGTTTTTGCAAGGGCTGCGCGCCTTTCTCATGGTCGCGGCCTACCGGAAAACATCGACGTTGGCACAGCGACTGGGAACCGTCGAGACGAGGATTCATGCATTGATTCCGATGGCAGAACAGTGGGTGAATATCGGACGCATCGAACGATCAGCCATTCATGATATCCTGCCAGCCTAGCTCCGCCCTGTCAGTCCGCAGACTTCTCAACGCTCGACCGTAGAAAAGACTACAGATCTCGTAGGATCTGTGCTGTCCTCCGATACGAGTTTCTGCAAAAATGCATCTCGGTGAAATTGCACGGATTGTGCTGCCTACCGATTGGGCAATGTGTGAGGTGTTGTGGTACGGCATGGTATTGGTCGCTCATCCACATGATTATCCACATACCATGCACATCTTTTGTGGACAGAGAGAGTGGGGGTGCAATTGCCAAACCCTCAGTCGCCATTTCCTTCACGACGATTTATGTAGGAGTCGGCGAATAATCTGTCTGAGCGCGATGTCTGAGTGCCAATGTCTGCCTTCATAGCATGGGGTGAGCAGATGAGCGTCCGTCGTATGAAAAACAGGCCTGCCGCCTGCCGTTGCTCATGTATCATCCGAAATTTCTTATCTAGCCGTGGGGAATGAGCGTCCTGTTCAAGCTGACCCGACACAAACGCTGACTATCCTTTCCTCGTCCATGTGACAAGCCGTGGAAGGATGGTATGATGCCACCCTTTGCTGCCTTCTCTTGTCGAGGACGAGACGTCGGGCAGCGTATGTGGTGGGAGGACGCATCGATGCCGAAACTTGTGACGGTCTTGCGACCGGAGAAAATTGAGGAGCAAGCGCGCTACTATATACAGTCCTATATTCTCTACCCAGCCGGGGCGATCGGACTGGTCTGCTTAGTCGGTGGGGTGGGGTCACTCGGCTATCAACTGCTAGCGCACCATACTTACACCTGGTTGACGTTTCTCGCCAGTTCAGGCCTGCTTGTGGTTGGCGCGTTGTGTGGGTGGGGACAGAGTCGCTATCATCGCTATCTGTTTGCGAACTTCCCCGAAGTGTATGCGGCACGGATGCGAACAGCTGTGGCTCAACGCAGCAAGAAGGCTAAGGCCGAGCCGGAGGTGCCGTCGATCGAGCACCCTGGGCGTGGCTTTGTCACTGCAATCTCGATTGCCGGAGCGGCCCTGATCTTCGGCGGATCAGCCGCGGCTATCGTATTTGGAGACCTAGACCTGCTTCCGGCTCTGTTTGTGCCCTGGGCCGGATTCTACTGGGCCAAGTTATTTTGTTGGCGTGGAGTGGTGGTGTAACCCGGTTTGTCTGGTTCATCCGGTTTGTTTTGTTCATTCTCCTTCGCCGAATACCCCGTAGCTTGCTGCGGGGATGAAGGCGAGGAGAACCCTCCATAGCCTTGGCGAAGGAGGGTAGCGGCTTTGGAGAATTTCGCAGGATACCCCGCAGTTTCCGGCCTTCGTAGCCGACGTGGCTACTTCGGCGGAGTAGGCTGCTGCGGGGAGCTTCATCTGGTCTGTCCGGCTCCCACGTTTTACGTTTTACGCTTCCTTTTCTTGGCCTTCTTCTTGGAGGCTTGAGGAGCCGAGTGCGATGCTTCAAGTTGCTTCATTCGGTCTTCCAATGTCCGTACGGTCTGTCGGAGTTCAGGAAGTCGCGGAATCACGGCTTGGGCTTTTACCCAGACTTCATGGGGCATGACGGGAGCCCCGGAGACGATTTGATTTGGTTCGAGGTTGCGGTTCACGCCAGCGCGAGCGGCGATCATGACTTGATCGCCGATGACGATGTGATCAGCTAGCCCTGCCTGTCCACCGATCATGACGTGGTGCCCCACACGAGTACTGCCGGCGATCCCGACCTGTGATACTAAGATGGAATGGGCGCCGATCGTCACGTTATGGGCGATCTGGACTAGGTTATCGACCTTGGTGCCTTGCATGATAACCGTTTGGCCGAGAGTGGCTCGATCG
>JANYEF010000475.1 GCA_025363325.1 Nitrospira sp.
CGCCCAAGGTTTATCCCAGCGGTTCGATCAATTTCGAATACAGTTTCGACAAGCCCGGCAAATTCATTGGTCTGGTAACCGTGGGCGACAAGCAGGACCTTGTATCGCGATTCCCGTTCTCGGTAGGGGAAACGAAAATACCGATGCCTCCCGGCTATTTCATGATCGCGTTCGCAGGGATTGCCGTTGTAGCGGTGGTGATGTTCTTTTTCCTGCGCGGTCGTGGAAAAACTTCGGACAGCACCGTTTCGTAGGCGGCAGGCCATTCGGTCTGTGGAGAGTTATGTGCCGAAACAAGACGGTCAAACGGTCAATGTTGTGCTGGAGCGTAGCAGTCAAGGACGAGAAGAAGGTCCGATGGAATCATTTTGGCGGTTCACGCGCTCGAGCACGTGATGGTGGGCGCTGTGAGGGCGATGCGCATGCATGTTGCCCCGGCGCAGGTGGGATTCTGGTTCAACGAGGAAATTGAGAGCGCCTAAGAAGGAGCCTGACGATGTCTTTGAAATTTCTGAAACCTGCTTGTCTGTGCGTCGTGATGTTGGCGGTCGGGGTTCCATTCTCCGCACAGGCCCAGCACGGAGGGCACGAGCTGGAAAAGAACTTCTGCATACTCCAGGTCGGACCCTACGGTATGCACCTTACCGGCTATCAGCCTGACAACTCACACAATAAGGAATTCTGTGGGGAGGTTCCGGAGACCGGCCGCACGGTGTTGGTGCTCGATTATATCGATGGGGAACTTCGCCCTTTGCCTGTCGAGATTCGGGTCATCAGGGATACGGGCTCGGAGCAGGATCTTGAGGCCATCACGGTCCTGCACATACCGCCAAAGGTCTATCCAGGCGGCTTTGTCAATTTCGAATACAACTTCGACAAGCCCGGCAAATTCGTCGGTCTCGTAAGCGCGGGCAGCAAGCAGGAGCATGTCGCGCGATTTCCGCTTTCAGTAGGGGAGTCGACCGCGGTTTCACACTTCATGCACTACATCATGATCATCGTCCCGCTCGCTGGGATTGCCGTGGTAGCGGCGATCTTTTTTTTCCTGCGCGGCCGTCGCAAATCCTCAGGTATCACTGTTTCGTAGGTAGCCGGCCATCCGGTCGCTGGAGCGACATGCGTCGAAACATGACGGCCAAATGGCCGACTGCTACGCTCGAGCGCAGCAGTTAAGGAGGAGGAGGTCCGATGGAATCATGGGCGGTTCACACGCGTAAGCGCGTCGTGGTGGGCGTGGTGATGGGAATGGCGATGTGCCTGCATGTCGCCCCGGTGCTGGCGCATTCAATGCTGGTCAAGGCAGAGCCGCCGCGCCGGGCTGTCCTCGCCAAGACACCGGCGCAGGTGCGACTCTGGTTCAACGAAGAACTCGAAGGCGAGTACGCGTCGCTTATTGTGCTCGACTCTGAGAAGCATCCCGTTACCGAGATCAAGCCTCAACTTGCTCCGGATGACCCAAAGTCTATCGTCCTGCCGCTGCCGGTGTTGGTGCCAGGGAAGTACTCAGTGAAGTTTCGGGTGCTGTCGGTAGACGGTCATGTGGTGGAGTCGTCTTTCGACTTTACGGTAAAGGGCAAAGTGCAAAGAAAATGATCGAGGTCATAGGCGCGCTGTTCCGCTGGCTGCAGCTTGCGTCCAACATGATCCTGATCGGCGGCTGCGTCTTTCTCGCGATTGCCGTCCGCGCGAACACTGCATTCGATACCCCATGGCTTGCCCGCTTGAATCGGGCGTTACCGTGGCTTTCGGTCACGCTTCTGCTGGGGTTGCTGGGCTTGCTGGCCACGACTACCGCGCAGGCCACGGGCATGGCTGAAAATGCGTGGCGCCCGGGAGCCTGGCTGGAACTCTTACAGAAAACCCGCATAGGACTCATCTGGACAGTGCGTGCGGCCCTGGCGCTTCTCGTATTCGGAGCGGCTCTCTACATTCGGTTCTCACCTTGGGCGCGCTGGCGGCATGTGTTGTGCGCGACCGTCGCCGCGCTCACGCTGGCTGCAGGATCACTCGCGAGCCACTCCGCAGCCGGAGAGCTGTCCGTGATATCGGTGCTGCCATATGCGCTCCATATCGTTTTGGCGAGCGTCTGGCTCGGAGGGCTGCCGGCCGTTCTCTCAATAATGTTCGCCACCACCGGGAAACGATCACACGAGGAAGTGGATCGGTTCGACATCCAAACCCTAAAGCGTTTCTCAACCATAGCGCTGCCTGTGATGGTCGCTGTCGTTGCCACCGGCGTCATTGTTGCTGATAGTATGGTGGATACGAGCTACGCCGCATTGGTCGCAACGAGCTGGGGCTGGTTTCTCAACACAAAACTTGCGCTGCTTGCGGTGATTCTCGTGCTCGCCGCGTGCGCTCGCCGCATTTGGATTCCGTCACTCGCCCAGAACGCGGATGTGGCTGCGGCCGGCAGACGAGGACTTCGAAAGTGGGTCACCGTCGAATTCGTGCTCGCGTTGGTGCTGGTGTTGGTGGCGACAATGCTGGCGAACGCCGTACCGGCAAAGCATGACGTCATTGAGAACTGGCCCTATCCATTCCGCTTCTCCATCGACGCCACCTGGGGCAAGTTGAGCGTGATGATCGGTGCGGGGGTCGGAGTTGCGCTGCTTGTCCTGGCATGTGGGACGGTCGTATTCGGTCGGACCAAGCGTTGGGAAACGAAGTGGCGCATTGCCATCCCGTCCGTACTGTCGGCCTGTGCGCTGGCCGTGGCGCTGCCTCCCCTTGCCGTTCAGGCTTTTCCGGAAACCTACCGCAAGACGCCGGTCCCATTCGATGCCATTTCCGTTGCCAACGGTGCAACCCTATTCGCCGCGAACTGCGTGGCCTGCCACGGACCCCAAGCCAAGGGCAATGGCGTTGAGGCCAAGAGATTCGCTATTCCACCAGTGGATCTGCTCACGGAGCCGCATACGGCCCTACATACCGCAGGGGATTTTTTCAGCTGGCTGACCCACGGTATTCCCGGTACTGGCATGCCGGAGTTTTCCGACGAACTTTCGGAAGAGGATCGCTGGGATGTCGTGAACTTTCTTCATGCCACGTCCCGCGGCTATCAGGCGCGCCTCATTAACCCCCTCGTGACCCCCGATCAGCCCTACATGGCTCCGCAGAACTTTTCCTATTCCGCGCATGACGGTGCGAGCGGAACCCTGAAGGACTTCCGCCGGCAAAAAACGGTGCTGCTGGTCCTGTTTTCGTGGCCGGAGTCGCGCGCGAGGCTCGATCAGTTACGGCTGGCGTACGCCACGCTCAGCGGCAGCAATACAGTAGTGCTGGCAGTGCCCGTGAATGACCCCAACCCGCTGGATCTGGCGGCGATTACGACAGACATGCCATTCCCGGTGGTGACGCAGGGTGCGCTGGAGATCGTGCGCAGCTACGCCTTGTTCCGTAGAACCCTCAGCAATCCCGATCTGGCCGGTGAGGGGACAACACCGACGCACATGGAGTTCCTGATGGACCGTTACGGCTATTTGCGGGCGCGCTGGATCCCCGCGGTGGACGGGGCGGGGTGGACAGACATTGGCGCATTGATTCGGCAGATCGAACAACTCAACCGGGAGAAGGAAATCCGGCCGCCGCCAGACGACCATGTACACTGAGTAGCACGTGGAAACGATGGGGTACAGCTTGGATTTGGGAATGCACGTTTCAACGGTCATTTTGAGGAGAGGGGAAATGAGAAAAAATCGATGGCCGAAGTTCCGATTGGGATAATACTGGTCTTGTCACTGCCCGCCCGGGCTTAATTTCGTCCACGCGATGCTGGGAGCGCCAGGACTCGTTGTAGGTTTCCACGGTATGGCAGTGATTGTGTCATTCCAATTCCAATTCATAAGAGCCTGTCGCACAAACTTCCTTGACAGTTGTTGCATGTTGAAGTGTACGTGCGGTCTACGCATAGAGGAGTGCGCCAGGGGCTCTCACGTCAGGCCGTATGATCGGGAGCCATGCTAGCTCATGCCGCCGTCGTAGTGAGACTGGTGGCCGGAGAACAGTCTGGCCTAGTTCATTCTGGATGCGGTGGTCGGATGAGTCTGTCGGTGATTCTCGGGCCGCTCGCGCCGATGGGATGGGTAGGGCGCGAGGGGTGCTGAGTAGCCCGTGCTGGTGGCGTGCAGCGATGCCCTGTATCTTCGTGCTGTTCAACGGGCGCTAATGATTTCCTGGCAGCTTGGACGCGGCAGACTGATAATATCTTGCTCCTCGAGACTCTGTGATGGCAGGGTCGCCGCGTCCTTTTCTGAACAAGCCCGAACAGTTGCGTGGGCCATTGAGCCCTCATTGCAAGGCAGGATTAGGATGCAGGATTAGAATGCCGTGGCGATCGTCAGCTCTGTGTCGGCACGGATGTCGCATGCATGCGGAGGAGCCCCTGCGCGCTTGACATTCAACGCCTTCCTCGTATAGTTTCCCGCAATAAACTATCCACTTAACTCCAGTACACCCCAGGTGTAGCGGTGCACAGCGTGGAGGACTATATGCGGACCCTCGCCGAGTTCGAGCAGCGCTTCGCCACAGAAGGTGCGTGCCGTGCCTACCTGGCTCAGCTGCGGTGGCCGACCGGGTTCTGTTGCCCCCAGTGCATGACCAACGGTAGTTGGACAACCACGCGACGCCTCATGATGTGCCGCCAGTGTGGATATCAAGCCTCGGTCACGGCGGGGACGATCTTCCATAGAACCCGTCTCCCTTTGCAGGACTGGTTCCGAGCCATGTGGTGGATGACCGATCAGAAGCACAGGCTCAGCGCCTTGGGGCTGCAGCGCCTGCTGGGCCTTGGCAGTTACAGGACGGCGTGGTCGTGGCTGCAGAAGTTGCGGCGTGCGATGGTGCTGCCGGGCCAGGATCGGTTGGCAGGGCGGGTTGAAATAGACGAAACATATGTGGGGAGCGTCGAGGCGAGAGGAGGCCGCCGGCAGCTGGGAAGCAAAGCCCTGGTGGCGATCGCCGCGCAGATCGACGGGAAGGGGATTGGGCGTATCCGCCTGCGTCGAATTCCAGCCGCCTCCGCGAGCCCGCTCGTCGCCTTCGTCAAGCATGCGGTGGAACCGGGCTCCGTGGTCATCACTGACGAATGGGAAGCTTATGTAGGTTTGACGCAGGAGGGTTTTAAGCACCGACCACGTGTGATCAACGCCAGCAACAAGACGGCGTCGGGCTTGCTGCCCCGCGTGCATCGGGTAGCTTCCTTATTCAAACGTTGGCTG
>JANYEF010000481.1 GCA_025363325.1 Nitrospira sp.
GTCGATTTCAGGCGGGTCCTTCACCGCTGCCTACTATGGGTTGTTCGGAGAACGGATCTTCCAGGATTACCGTGGGAAATTTCTGGAAGCTGATGTTCAGGGCTCGCTTTTCTGGAGTCTCTTTAATCCCTGGAATTGGGCCCGGCTGGCGTCTCCGTACTTCAGCCGGATCGACCTTGCCGCAGAGTACTACGATGAAAAGCTCTTTGAAGGGAAGTCGTTTACGGCGTTGACTGAAACTGGTCGTCGGCCTTTTGTCATATTGAACGCAACGAATCTTGCAAACGGAGAGCGGTTCGAATTCACACAAGATCAATTCGATTTCTTAGTGTCCGACCTCAATAGTTATCCGGTTGCACGAGCCGTGGCTGCATCGTCGGCCTTTCCCTTCTTGTTGAGTCCGATCACGCTCAAGAATTATCCACACGCGCAATTTCAGCTGCCAAAGGATTACGAGGAGGGGCTGAAGGATTACCCTGGTAATCGCCGACGCTACTTTTGGGCTCGTAACCGAGCGATGTATGTGAATGATGTGGACTTACCCTATGTGCATCTCATGGATGGCGGCCTAGCCGACAATATTGGGTTGCGTCCGATAGAGGCGGCTCATCAACGTTCCAGTGGGTTTATCCGAAAGCTGTTCAATCAAGGTGAAATAGAAAAGTTTGTGTTGATTGTGGTGAACGCCCGCACGTCAGACAAGGACACGATGAGTCAGGACGAGAGTCCGCCGGGCGTACTTACGGTGGCCTCAAAAACTGCGACAGTTGCGATGGAGCATTACAGCGTGGAGACCATTGAGGCTGTGAAGGATCTCCGTGATGCACGGGTGAAGGCGCAGAAGAATATTACAGCATGCCAGAAAAAGCTGGACCAATGTCCAGGGACCCCTCAACTTCCCAAGTTTCCAACTGAGATTGATCCTTATGTGATAGAGGTCGACTTTGAAGCCATTTCTGATCCCGATAGAAGGAAGTACTTCTTATCCCTGCCGACGAGTTTCGCGCTCGAAAAAGACCAGGTTCAGGCTCTCATCGACGTTGGCCCTCAACTGCTGAATAAGTCGCCGGATTTTCTAGCCTTCATCGAGAGCCTCAGATCGCAGTAACCGGTTTGGTCTGAACAGCCGTCTCAGTCCCGCTAGCCGCCCACCGCGTCTGAGTTTGCTTCTGACATCTCATCGCTCGTCTCTTAGAACTCTTCACGGTTCATGTGGAGAGTTTGAGTTTCGCATTGCCTGTTTGCGGTGTATGTCTGGTTTTGAGTCAGTACGCGGGGTAAAATGTTCGCCATGATGGCTATGCGATTTGTGATCACTGCATTCTTGGCGTTACTTCTGTGGGGCTCTGCTAGTTTTGCTGCTGGTGATGCAGGGATCCCTAAGTGGATTCCGGCTGTCTCTCTATTGATCGTTGGCGTTGTCATCCAATTGGTTTATGCGCATCTGGTGCCCCTTGAAGCAATGGGTCGGGAGTTTTTTTCGGAAAGCTCAGCCCCGCCAGCGCGCCCAAGTAGCATTGCCATTGTTTCAGCTGCGTGCATTCTGAAAATGCACGTATTTCGCCAGTTCCTCCGTTGACAGTTTTCTTCAGTAAGACTAGCCTGCGATTTATTCGTGTCGAAATGTCTGCAAGCTCAATGAGCGCGGGTGGCATGTGGATATAAAAGATAAAATCAACAAAGTGTTTGTCCTCATGCTGGAGAACCGATCATTCGACCATATGCTGGGCTTCTCCGATATCGCCGGCTTTGACGCGAAAACCGGAATGAAGACGAAGATCGAGGGGCTCGCGCTCGACACCTACTACAATGAGGAGATTCCTGACGGCGTGCTTCCTTCGAATCGTGAGTATGCTAGGCCGGGAGCTGAGGACAAAATAAATGGTGAAAAGAAATTGGACCCTGGTCATGAATTTCGAGACACACTCGAATGTTTATGTGGTCCATTGGCGAAGGATCTGCCTCCTTGCCCGTATCCAGCTATTCGGATGAATGGCTTCCTTAATCGGTACATGCGCGTTTCTCCAAAGCCTGATATCCCAAGAAGGGTAATGGATTGCTTCCACAGGGATGATCTTCCAATCCTGACATTCTTGTCAGAGCAATACGCCTTATGTGACCACTGGTTCTCCTCCATGCCTGGCCCAACCTGGCCCAATCGGTTGTTTGCCCATGCCGGATCATCTGCGTGGCTTGATGACAGTCCAAAGCTCCCACGGATTATCGATAGAGTTACCATTAATGGATATGAGTTTGAATACGGACATGTATTTGAGTGGCTTGATCTTGTTGATGTTCCTTGGCGTGTCTACGAGGGTGATGTTTTCCCACAAGTGTTTTCTCTCAGCGGGATGAACTATGACCGGTTGATTAAGCGGCGATTCA
>JANYEF010000487.1 GCA_025363325.1 Nitrospira sp.
GGTTGTCAACCGTGCATCCGCGCTATGGCACGCCTCACTATGCCACCATTCTCACCGGCATCGGTGTGGCCACGCTCGCTGCCCTGATTCCCATCGGCGACGCGGCGGACATGACGAACATCGGCACGCTCTTTGCTTTTGTCCTGGTCTGTATCGGCGTCGTGATTCTGCGCTACACGAAACCCAACCAGCCTCGCCCATTCCGGCTTCCGTTCATGCCGATCATCCCCATCCTGGGTATGCTGGCCTGCCTCGGCCTCATGAGCTTTCTCCCATGGGTGACCTGGATTCGATTCGCCATCTGGAGCGCCATCGGCATTGTGGTTTATCTGGGTTACGGCCTGAAGCGCAGTAAACTGGCGATTCAAAACGGCGGACATTGATCCATTGCCGATTGAGTCATTGAACCATTGTTCAATAACTCAATTCTGAAAGAGAGCTAGCTTGATGCGTCTGCGGGCTGAGTCGCTGGGGCTGGTGTGGTGTCAATCGGAGGGGCTGCAGGCACGACAGGCTGGCCCACTGGTGCTGATGCAGCAGCGGATACCGCTGGTTTGGGAGCAGCGGGCGGCTTGGGAGGAGCAGGTTTCTCCGGCTTGATGCCTCCTTCCCACGAGGGACCAGAGTACATATCCGTCGAGAGCCCCTTCATTTTCCATTTTTCTTCGAAATCCGCGGCCGCCTTATTCGGCGTCTCACCATTTCCCACGACGTCATTCCACGGATAGACCCGCGGGCCGATCTGGCACCCGGTCTCCGTCCTCTTCAAATACAAAGAAATCGGATTTCCGCGGTACGGTCCAAGATAGATATGCACGGAACCGGCGTATTCGAGCAAATGCTCCATGCTACGTCTCCAAGAGGGTGGCATGATGCCATAAGAGGCGAGAGGAGGGCAAGGAGGCGCGGGGCTGGGTCAGATCGCTACGCGTTGGTGCCTCTCGGAGCGACCCTTCGGAATTTGCCGAAGGGAATCCTTCTGAAATTCCTTCGCGGACTCAGTCAGTTTCCGCTTTCCTCTTCGGCAAATTCTCGAAGGGTCCCCGCTCCTTCGGCAAAACGCTCCTCGATTTGACCCATCCCCTGATGGGAAATAATAGAATTCTATGCTCGTTGGACGCGCGCAGTCAGAGAGCTAGCCTCCTTGCCCTCCAAGGAATGGAAAATGAAGAGACTGCTCGGTGGGTCCCACTCCATCGGCGAGGTCGCTCCAAGCTACTGCGCTTGCCCAAAGGGGGAAAGAGCAAGCTGAATGTAGAAACCCCTGCGGCGATGTAGTCGGGGATCGCGCCTGGCGCGTGCGGACCAGTGACGCTCTGGCGTGCCTACATCATTCTCCGTAACCTTCCAGGGACAAATCCCTCTCGCCCTATCCTATGAAAGTTGGAACCGTTGATAATCGCGCCCGGACCTGTTCGATCGTGTGTAGCAGCGCCTGATGGGTTTGGCATCCCGCGACGAGTTTCGCGTCGGAGATCGTCACCGGCCTATAGGGCGCCACAAACCGGTCTTTCAGACGGGCGATTCGGGACGCCGAGAGGTTCAATCGTTCGATGGAAATCGTGCCTGACGCCACCGCTTGCTCCACGGCCCCGAAGGCGGCGACTTCCCGATCCCGATCCTTACAAATCAACAAGACATCGCATCCCGCCAGCACCGCACGGACCGCAGCGTCTTCCACACCATAATGGTCGATGATTGCGTGCATTTCTAAGTCATCCGTCAACACCACTCCGTCGTATCGCAGCTCCTGGCGCAAGAAATTCGTGATGATGGTCGGCGAGAGCGTCGCGGGCAATTCCGGATCGAGGGCTCGGTAGAGTACGTGCGCGGTCATCATCGACGCGACACCATGCTTAACGGCACGGCGGAAGGGGGGGAACTCGACGGCCTCCAATCGTTCCCGCGAAGCCTCGACCACCGGAAGTTCTTTGTGGGAATCGGTATTCGTATCACCGTGACCGGGAAAGTGTTTCCCGCAGGCCACGACCTTGTTGTCTTGCAGCCCGTCCGCCGTCGCCAACCCCAGTTCACAGACCACACCGGGCGTGGTGCCGAACGCGCGGTCGCCGATGACCGGATTGTCAGGATTGCTGTTCACGTCGAGCACCGGTGCCATATTCATGTTCACGCCCACCGCCCTCAGCTCTCTGGCAATGGTGGCCGCAGCCGCGTACGCCAATTCACTAGAATTACAGCGGCCTAACACGTCGCAAGGCGGGAAAATCGTAAAGCCCTTCGGAAGACGGGAGACCCGACCACCTTCCTGATCGATCGAGATCAACAGCGGAGAATGGGGACTGCAGGCCTGCAGATCGTTGGTCAGGTCGACCATCTGCTCGACGGATTCTAGATTTCTCGAGAAAAGAATGACACCGCCCGGCTTGTACTCTTTGATGAACGAGGCCAGATCGGGCGTCACCGACGTGTCTAGAAACCCGACCATGAAGAGCTGCCCGATCTTTTCGCGCGAAGTTAATGGATGTTGTTCCAACGTTAGAGACTCCGATCAATCAGATACTGCACCAATAACCTGGTGCCAATCGCGGTGGGACCCTTCGGAATGTAGGCCCGTTCCCGCTCGCTCCAATCCGTACTGGCAATATCGAGGTGCACCCACGGGCAGTCCCCCACGAACTTGCTCAGAAAGAGCGCTGCGGTAATCATGCCGCCTCCACGGCCGCCGATGTTACGCATATCGGCGACGTCGCTTTTGAGCTGTTCGAAATATTCCTCCCACAAGGGCATCTCCCACACTCGCTCGCCGGCCTTCTGTCCCGACTTCCGCACCTGTTCTTTGAGCGCCGGATCGCTTCCGAACATCCCGATCGCAAACTGGCCGAGCGCCACCACACAGGCCCCCGTGAGCGTCGCAATGTCGATCAAGGCCGCCGGCTTATAACGCATCGCATAGGCGAGGCCGTCGGCCAGGATGAGCCGGCCTTCCGCATCCGTGTTCTGCACTTCGACGGTCTTCCCCGACAGCGTCTTCACGACATCGCCCGGCTTCATCGCTCGGCCACCCGGCATGTTTTCCGCCACGGGCAGGATACTGATGAGACGCAGAGGAAGCTTGAGTCTCGCCGCCGCCCGGATCGAAGCCAGCACTTCGGCTCCCCCCGTCATATCGGCCTTCATGTGTTCCATATTTTCGGCAGGCTTCAGCGAGATCCCGCCCGTATCGAAGGTGATCGTTTTCCCGACCAGCACGACCGGCCGCTCGTCTTTTTTCTTGGCTCCGTTGTATTCAAGAATGATGAACTTTGGGGGCTCCTGGCTCCCGCGCGCCACGCCGAGCAGCGCACCCATCCCCAAGCGCTCCATCTCTTTCCGCTCAAGAATCTTGATCGAAATCTTCTCGGCCTTCGCAATAGCCTTCGCTTCCTCGGCGACCCTCGTTGGCGTCAGGACATTGGAAGGATGATTGCAGAGGTCCCGAACAAACACGGTGGCTTCTGCCGTGGCGACACCGCGCCGAATCCCCTCTGTCACCTGCCGCAGCTGACCCTTCTGCGGGATAAGAATCTTCATCTCTTCGACGGCATGCTCTGCAGCCGTGGTACGGTAGACGGTGAACTGATAACTGCCCAGGATTGCCCCTTCCACCATCGCTTGCGCCACCTCGATCCGTGACATCCCGCCAGGGATCACGGTCGGCAGCGCTACCGCAAAGGCTCCGACCTTCGCCTGACGTACACGCTTTGCGGCTGAGCCCATCGCTTGCCGGATCGTCTCAAGCGTCACCTCGTTCTTCTTGCCCAAACCGACCAGCACGAGCCGCTTCGCAGGCACCGTGCCCTGCGTGTGATACAGCAAGACTTCATTGGCCTTGCCTTCGAATTCCTTGGATTGCACCAGCTTGTTCAGCGCGCCCCCGAGGGCTCGATCGAGCATGGCCGCATCCTGTTTGCCTAACCCCTCTCCTTCACAATGCGTGAGTATCAACACCTCTGCGGCGGCGCTTTCTGCTTTCCCGACCTGTACCTTGACCTGCATGATTTTCATTCACATCTCCTTCGTTCTCGGTGCTCGTTCTCGTTATTCGCGCGGGACTCGCGAGACAAGCGGGACGGGTGAGGCGGACGACGGTTCGAGGTCCGAAGTTCGAGGTTTTTGGAACTTCGGACCCAGAACTTCGAACTTCGTGTCGCGCCTGTCACGCACGTCTTGCTTGTGTCGCTCACAGTTCACACCCCTCGCATGTCGGGTGCCCATATATGTTTATGCAACTGTATTTGGAACCGCACCGGAAGCTTGTCGGCCAGGACCCACTCTGCCAGCTCACGCACATCGAGTGTGCCAAAGACCGGACTGAGGAGCACCGCACAACGACTGGCTAAGTCATGCTCGCCAAGAACCTCACGGGCCCAGTCGTAATCGGCTCGGTTGGCCAGGACAAACTTTGCCTCGTCTTTGGCCGTCAGCGCAGAAATATTCTGCCAGTGCATCCGATCTGTCATACCGCTCCCCGGGCACTTCACATCCAGGATCACATGGACACGTGGATCGACCGGCGCAATATCGACGGCGCCACTGGTCTCAAGCAGGACCGTATAGCCGGCATCGCACAGTCTGGTCATGAGTGGGAGGCTCTCGGGCTGGGCAAGCGGCTCTCCCCCTGTCACCTCCACAAGACGGCACCCATAACTCTCTACCTTCAGCAAGATGTCGTCGATCGAGGACTCCTGCCCTCCATAAAAGGCGTAGTCGGTATCGCACCAGGTGCAACGAAGGGGGCATCCGGTCAGTCGCACAAACACACAGGGCTGTCCGACATAGCTCGACTCGCCTTGAATGCTATGGAAGATCTCGGTGACCCGAAGAATTGACGAGGTAGTCATTGTTTCATTGACTTATTTTTTCTGAAATGAGCAAATCGGCAATCGATCAATGATTCGCGTGCGCTTACTTCCACGTCGCGACAGGCCAGCCGAGGCGGCGCGCCGTGCGCGCCATGCCCCGGATCGGGTTGACCACCAAGGGATGCCCGACCAATTCCAGAATGTCGTGATCTCCTGGGCTATCGCCATAGGCGTAGGAGCCGGCCAGATCGAGGCCCATTTCCTGAGCGTGGGCGAGGATCAGCTCACGCTTGCCAGGGCCATAGGGCAACGGGGGAATCAACGCGCCGGTATAGACCGAATCCCGTTGCTCCGGCTTCGCCGCGAAGACCGTGGGCACGCCCAAAAACTCCGCAAGGGGCGCGATCAAAAAATCGGGCGCGCCGGTCACAAGAATCAAGTGGTGACCGGCCTGTCGATGCTCCTCCAGCTTCGCGCGACCCTGCTTGGATAGCCTGGCGATCATCTTGGCCTGACAGAACTCCCGCGCAAGCGATTCAATGTCTTCGGGGCGCTTGCCCATCAGATACACTTTTCGTTCTCGGAGCGAGTGCAGCGAGAAGGGGGGCATGTGTCCCACCAGCCAGGCCGCACTCCGCTTCAACTCGCCCCATCCCACCAGACCACGCCGCCACAGAAACCCGAAGAAGAGCACCTCGCTGGCCTCTCCCGGCAGGAGCGTATTGTCCACGTCGAACAACGCAGCGACGGACCCCTGTGCCCGTGGTTCAACGACATCATCAAGCGTGGAAGTGAGATTGTGGTGATTGTGCACAACTTTGGAGGACCCGGTGAGCATGAGCCGCCCGATTCTACCGGAGCCTCTATTGATTGACAAGGATTTTGGCCCACTTCTATAATGCGCCTCCCTCTAGTAGTCGCTCGGGAGCGATGAGCGAGACAAGCAAGACGTGCGTGACAGGCGCGACACGAAGTTCGAAGTTCTGGGTTCGAAGTTCCGAAAACCTCGAACCGTCGTCCGTCCCGCTTGTCTCGCAAGTCTCGCGATTCCCGCGCGAATCACGGATTCGGTTGCCGAAGTGGTGAAATGGCAGACACGCACGTTTGAGGGGCGTGTGGCGCAAGCCGTGCGGGTTCAAGTCCCGCCTTCGGCACCAAATTAGGCAGGCTCATATCCTGCCTCCTGTTGAACAGGCTCGCACATCATGGCGTGGGAACTCTCCCCCTGGTCCACTCTGTATCTCTGATTCTTGCCACTCTCCTTTGAGCGGCCCATAGACCCATTTGGATCTAGACTTTTAAAGGCCTTCCATAGGACACTGACATCCTCGCAAGTGACCGTGCAGAACCAATCAGTTAGGGTGGGCGCAATGAGGTTCTTGCAACCCGATCTGCACCCAACACATACGCTGCCGTTGCGCCCATGGAAATGCTACAGCGAACGCTCCTGCTTCACGTCTCTTGACTCCCTCTCGGTCCAGCAGCGTCGTGAACCCCTAACGCATCATGTGATGGCGTATTCCCGATCTCGCCGTCCTCACCCCTACTCAGCCATCTCACGTGGCCATTGCACGTGGCAAGGAGTTGCACCATGAGCAGTGCCGGGCATCTCTCAGAACTCGAATCCCTGCGATCGCAGGTGGCGGACCTCACGCGCGCACTCACCGAGCGAGACCAATCCATGCAGGCGCAACGCCATCATCTTGAAGAAACGATGCAGGATCTCTGCGAACAATCGCATCTCCTGCGTACCATCACCGAAGGCACCGCGGCCGAGGCCGGGGAGGAGTTCTTCGCTTCACTCGTCACCCAGCTGACCTGCAGCCTGAACGTTCAGTACGCGATCGTTGGGGAAGTGGTGGGCGAACAGACGAAGACTGTCCGTACGCTGGCGGTATCGTCCGGCGGACAGTTGGTCGACAATTTTGAGTATGGCCTAGTTCAGACCCCCTGTGAAACGGCTTTGGAGCGAACATTCGCTTGCTATGAGCGGGGCGTACAGGACCAGTTCCCTCGGTTCACGCGATTGGCGGAACTCGGAGTCGAAGGGTACTGCGGCATTCCTCTTCGCACCAAAGCCGGCCTCGTCAACGGTCTGCTCGTCGTCATGGATACCAAGCCGTTGCGAAACACCGAACGGTTGAAGTCTCTGATGACGGTCTTCGCCTCCAGAGCTGGAGCCGAACTGCAGCGGCAACAGACCGAGGCTGTGCACCGGGAGAGTGAGGCTCGCCTGCGCTTCACTCAATTTGCGGTGGACCATGCCGAGGACGGCGTTCTGTGGGCCGACGACTCAAAGCGATTCATCTATGCCAATGAAGCCGCCTGTCGGTTGTTGGGGTACTCAAACGAAGAACTGCTCACCCTGAGTATCTCCGATATCGCCCCGTACCACGATCCCACTCGATTTCAACAACGTCTCGATCAGATCAAACAGGGAACGGTTGCTGCCTATGAATCGATCCACCGGCGCAAAGACGGAACCGAATTTCCCGTCGAGGCCTCAGTCACCTATCTGGAGCATGAGGGGAAAGGTTATACCTGTGGCATCGTTCGGGATATCACGGAGCGCAAGCACATTGAGCACGAGCGCCTGCAGGCGTTGCTCGATCTCCAAAATATCATGGAGACGGCCCCCGATATCATGTTCACCCTCGACCGCCAGGGCAACATGGTGAGCTGGAATCGTCGTGTCAAGGACGTGACGGGATACAGCCAGGAGGAATTGCTGAACAAGCCGGCCTTGTCCTTCGTGCCTCCGGAAGAACAGCCCCGCACCGCTGCTGCCATTCAACGGGCCTTCACGGAAGGGTACGCCGAACTTGAGGGTCACCTGCTGACCAAAGAGCAGCGCCTCATCCCCTATCACTGGACCGGCGCCCTACTCACGAGTCCTCAGGGCGAGCCCATCGGTATCACCGGAATCGGACGCGACGTGTCTGACAAGAAGAGAGTAGAGGAGGCGTTACGCAAAAGCGAACAGCGTTTCGCGCTGGCCGTAGAGGGGTCGAGCGATATCCTCTGGGATGCCCACCGGCTGCCAGGTGAGCCCTGGTATGCGCCACAGACACCGATCTGGTGGTCGCCACGAGTCCGGGAATGGCTGAGCTTGGAGGAGGCAGAACCGTTCGAGACGCTCGAGCAATGGGCGGCAAGACTTCATTCTGATGACAAGGATCGTGTATTCGGCCAACTGGCTGCACATGTCGAACAGCGCGTACCCTACGATGTTGAATACCGGCTGTGCACCAATCGAGGCGACTATCGCTGGGTTCGCGGGCGCGGGCAGGCGATATGGGATGAACAGGGAGAGATCCGCCGCATGTCCGGCTCATGCCAGGACATTACCGATCGCAAGCGGGCCCAGGAGACGCTCTGGCAGAGCCGGGCTCTTTTGCAATCGTTCGTCGAACATACCCCCGCAGCGATCGCCATGCTCGACAGGGACCTTAAGTATATTGCGGTGAGCAAGCGGTGGTACCAGGATTACCGGCTGGGCGACCACGACATCATCGGCCTCCACCATTACGACGTGTTCCCGGAAATCCAAAAGATGGAACACTGGCAGGCCATCCATCGTCGGTGTTTGGCAGGCGAGGTCATGCGAAATAACGAGGACCGTTTAGTCCGAGAAGATGGCAAGGAAGATTGGCTGCGATGGGAAATCCGACCATGGACGGACGCAGCCGGTTCAATCGGCGGGATCATCATGTTCACCGAGGTTATTACTGAGCGTAAGCAGGCCCGAGAAGCGCTCCGGGCCAGCGAAGAACGGTGGCAGCTCGCCGTGCGCGGGAGTAACGACGGAATCTGGGACTGGGATATTCAAGCAGGTAAGGTATACTTTTCCCCGCGTTGGAAAGCGATGCGCGGGTTCGAGGACCATGAAATCGTGAACCTTGTCGAGGAGTGGCGAAGTCGCATTCATCCCGACGATCTCGACCGCGTGCTCCAGCGTCTCGACACCTACTTGGCCAAACAAATTCCGGAGTTTTGCGAAGAATATCGGGTCCAGCGGAAAGACGGGACCTACATATGGATTTTGGATCGGGGCGTGGCCCTCTGGGCCGAGAATGGAACGCCCCTCCGGATGGCCGGCTCGGAGTCTGACATCACCGAACACAGACAGGCCCTGTTGCGCCTGGCGGAACAGGAATCACTCCTTCGCGCGATCCTCGATGCTGAACCGGAATGCGTCAATCGCGTGGCCGCGGACGGCACAATCTTGCAGATGAACAAGGCCGGGCTCTGCTTCATCGAATCCGATTCCTTCGAGCAAGTGGTAGGTCGGTCGGCGTACGGTCTCGTCGCCCCTGAATTCCTGGAACGGTACTGCGATATGCACCAAGCTGTGATCCAGGGAGCCTCGCAACGGCTTGAGTTTCAGATCGTCGGGCTGAAGGGTACGCGACGGTGGATGGAAACGCATGCGGTGCCCTTGAGGAACCCGGTCGATCACCGCGTGGAGCATTTGGCGATCACTCGCGACATCACCGAGCGTAAGCGGGCGGAAAAAGCGCTTTGCGAATCGGAAGAGCGGTATCGCACGTTAGTCGACCTCTCGCCGAACGGGGTGCTCGTCTATTCCAACGGCGAGAAGCGCTATGTCAATCAAACAGCATGCACGATTCTGGGAGCCGCTTCGCCTGAACAGTTGCTCGATAATCCCACATTTCATGTTTCTCATCCTGATGCGTACGGATCGGTCCACGCCAGTATCGCGCAGATTCTTGCTACTGGCGAACCGGTTCGTCGAGTCGAACGGAAGTACCAGAGGCTTGATGGAACCGCGATCTCCGTCGAGGTTGACGCTGGTCGTATTATGTGGGATGGCGAACCCGCCGTTCAGGTCATCTTCGCCGACATCACCGACCGCAAGCAGGCGGAGGACGCCTTGCGTGAGAGTGAGGCCTTCAACATCAGTGTGCTCAATTCCCTCAGCA
>JANYEF010000492.1 GCA_025363325.1 Nitrospira sp.
TCCTGAACCGTCAGGTAGGCAGGCAGCAGCACGAGACGCAATCCAAGAGCGCATCGCTACAGGAAGCGCCGCATAGCGAGCCGCCGCGCGCAACCCAAGATAGCGAGGATAGCCGCCGAAGAGTTCATCGCCGCCAATACCGGACAGCGCAACCGTCACGGACTTTCTGGCCACCTCGGATACCAAATACGTGGGAATCGCCGATGAATCGGCGAATGGTTCCCCCATGGCGGCCACCACGCGAGGAAGCAGCGAGACCACATCGGGACGTAGCACGGCTTCCGTGTGGTCTGTCCCAAAGTGTGTCGCAAGAAGGCGGGCGGCCTTGAGTTCATTGTAGGATTGGTCTTCCGGCGCATCGTAGCCGATGGAAAACGTTTTGATCGATCCAGGAATTGCCTCGCGCATGCAGGCCAAGATCGACGCGGAGTCCAACCCACCGGACAGAAATAAGCCGAGCGGCACGTCACTGACCAGATGCGCCTGCACGGAATCACGTAGCGTGCACAGAAACCGCTCGCACTGGTCGCCCTGCGGAGCCTCAACCTGAGACAGGGCCTCTTCCTCCGGACGATAATAGCGCCAGAACTCCAATCGGCCTCGTACAATCTTGAGGGCCTCGCCTGGTCGAAGCTGATAGACGCTCTCCACGATTGTATCGGGGCACGGAACATAGAGCAGCGAGAGGAAGTCTGTGATCGCCTGTGGACGGATCGTCCAATCCGGCAGCCCCTCCAGCAATGAAGGCAGTTCCGACGAAAAGAGCACACGATGCGCGGCGCCCGCTTTCCCCGGTTGAACGGAGTAGTACAGGGGTTTGATTCCCAAGCGATCGCGGACCAGCAGCACGAGGTCCCGCTCTCGATCCCAGATGGCGTAGGCAAACATGCCCCGCAGCCGGTAGACCGCCTCTGGTCCCTCCTCTTCGTAGAGATGCACCAGGACTTCGGTATCGCAATTGGACTGAAAACGATGGCCCTTCTGGATCAACTCCTTGCGGAGTTCGCGATAGTTGTAGATTTCCCCATTCAAGACCGCCCAGACAGAGCCGGTCTCATTCCGAACCGGTTGATGGCCGCCAGTCGGGTCGATCACCCGTAATCGTCGCACACCAAGGGACACGCCTGCGTCGCGATGCGTCCCTTCGTCGTCCGGACCACGATGGACAAGGCCATCGAGCATCCGCTCAAGCAGGACCGGATCGTTGTCCCCCACAAGGCCGCATATACCACACATGAAATGGCGACTCCACGTTAACGTGCTACTGACTCTTCTCCGTCATGACTCGCTCTCGCCGTTCATACTCCTCCCGCTCCTTCTGGTGGCGGGGCGAGACCTCCTGAGGCGGCACATCAACCGGCTCATATCGCATATGTTTGGCAGATCCCACCGACGTGAACAGCGACCTCACTCCAAACGTGGCCAATGCGGCGAGCAGACAGAGCGCAACCAGTACACCCAAAAACCTGATTGAGCGCCGCCCCCGGGGACTGAACCAATGGGATCTACTCATGACAATCCCTCACTCCGTTGAGCGATGAGCTCAAACGAAGGAGCCCAGACCATACGTCCCCCCGTCACCTTATAGAGCACCTCCGCACAGGACCAGAAGGCCGTCGCGCCGATCCGCCATTTGAGGCGACTCATCCAGGGATTCGCCGGAGTGAGAGGCCCTCGACTCGGAACCGAGTTATGGATCGCGATGGTGCGCAATCCGATCCCCTCCAGCAACGAGCGGAGCGCGAGAGGCGAATACAGAAAAAGATGAAATGCCTGATCATAGCGGGACCCAACCCACCGGGCCGGTGTCCGCATCGGAAGATGAAACGCCCCATTGGTCGCTCTGATGACGACAAAGCCCGATGGCGTCAGTGCGCCCGCGACCTGCCGCAAGAGGGTCGCCGGATTCGTCACCGTCTCCAATACGTTCACGAGGGTAATCACGTCGAACGGTTCGCGCTCCCCGGTATGTTCCAACCAATCGGACGGAAGCATCTCCAGATCGCGGCGAGCCGCGCGCGCGGCGGCTTTTCTCGACAACTCCAGCCCATAACAGGTCCATCCCGCCGACTGACAGAGCGACAAGAACGCGCCGTCTCCACAGCCCACATCGAGCAGCCGACCGGGCGGCTTCCGGTACAGGCCCAGACGGCGCGCGACGCTCTCAAAAACGGGGTCGCGATCAGACGATGCCTCGACTTCACCGTAGGCCTCGTCGTAGTCTTCTCGATAAAACTCTTCGACCACGGCTCCCATCGGACGAGGATTCAGAAACACGAGCTCACAACCAGGACAACGCACATAGCGTCTGGTCGGCGTCTGAAATACATCGACCGGAGGCACCTGACTGCCACAGGGACAGGCGATCTGTTCTGTCTCTGGCATGGCTGCTATCTTCACGCGGGCACCCGTTTCTGGACGGCTGAGCGCACGCCCGCGTCCTGCACCGCCGCATCAAAAATCGCCGTCGTATTCGCGACCATGCGGTCCACCGTAAACCGCTCCTGTACCACAGCACGCCCATCTGCTCCCATTTTCGATGCAGTGATTGGATCGTGCAGCACTTCTCGAATGGCCGCTACCAGCGCCTGGGGATCTCGCGGTGGTACGAGCAATCCTGTCTTGTGGTCTTCAATTAATTCCGGAACACCGTTGACTCGCGACGCGACGACAGGACAGCCCATCGCCAACGCTTCCAACAGAACAAACGGAAACCCTTCTGATAGCGACGGCAACACGACGACATCCGCCGCAGCCAGGATATCGGCAATATCCTCACGGACCCCCACAAACCGGCAGGACCGTTCAACAGCGAGTTCTACTGCCAGGCGATGCAGTTGGCCACGAAGCTCGCCGTCTCCCACGAACACACAAGAGAGCTGCGGCCATGTTTCGAGCAGGTGCGGAAGCGCCTGCAATAGGTACCGATGACCCTTCGCTTCAGTCAACCGCGCGATGGTGAGCAATACCGGTCCCTGGGTCACCCCCAACTCCTGCCTGACCTTTTGGCGATCCGGCTGTGAAGGAAACGCCGAGGGGTCTACGCCGTTGTAGACCGTCTGAATCCGTGCCGACGCAGCTGGGCACTCGTCGATCAGGTCACGGCGATTGGCATCCGAGACACAGATAATCCGATGGACAAGGGGGAGTGTGAGATGCAGCGCTGCCGTATAGAGCCATCGTGTGAGCAAACGTGACTCGTAATCTTTCAGTGAATTATGGACGGTCGAGATAATAACCGGCACACCGGCCAAACGTCCTGCAATCCGTCCATAGAAATTCGCCCTGGCTCCATGCGTTTGGAGAATCGTCACTCGCTCCCTCACTAGCAACCGCGTCAACCGCCAGAGGGCAATGGGGTTGAACAATGGCGCTAGGTGAACAAGATGCGTCTCCACTCCGCGCTCTTTCATGCGCCCTACGAACGGACCAGGCTCAGGACAGATCAGGAGCGCTCGATACCGAGCGCGATCGAGACGGTCAAGGAGCAGTTCCAGATACCGTTCACCGCCTCCATAGGCCGCCGACCCGGCCAGTTCTGCGAGGACGACCGGGGTCATGGCTTTCTCCCCAGGATCAATAAACTCCCGCGCAAATGCGGGATGAGATAGAACGGCACCTTGGCCCAGTCGATCGCGCTCTGACGAGCGGTCTGTTGGCAGTCCTGCGTATCCTCGCCCAAGAAAAACCGCGACAGAGCGATCTCAAACCCGATGTGGCGCAGCATTTCTGCCAACTCATGCATCGCATATTCTCGCGCGTGCGGTCGCCATTCATCGTTCGGATCGTTGTAACCGGGAGGGGCCAGCCGATCGTTGGGCGTTCGACCGATCAGCAGCTTGAAGATATTGCCGATGCGAGTGACATTCGGGGTCGTGATCACGAGATGGCCGCCGGACTTCAGAAGTCTGTAGGCCTCCGTCATCAAATGAAACGGCGAGGTCAGGTGTTCGACGATCTCCAGCGCAAACACGAGCTGTGCGGAATGGTCGGGCAGCGGTACTTTTTCCTGGTACCCTTTGGACGTAAATTGTTGCCCGGCCGGATCGAGGTTGACGGTAAGAACCTCTACATCGGCATCCTGTCTCATGAACTGTACGAACTCGGGACTGGCCATCAGCCCGGCGCCGAACAGACGCGCCGCTCTCGTTGGCTCGAGCCCACGCAAGAGACGCAACAGACTGCCTGGGAAGGGACCGAAATCCACGATCGTCGGTGGTCCATCCGGCAACCGCTGTAATCCGCTTCGGAGCGCCACATGGAGACGATCACGACATTTCAATGCATGATTCATCGGCGTGGTGAAGCGCGCGTCCTGTGCTCCAAACGTCTCGTACTGAGAGGGTCTGTAGTCTCGTACCAGGCGATTGAATTGGCTTCTGGTGAGGTCATAATCCATTGGATTCACGGCCTCATTGGAAGAGGTTGCCGACGACGCAGAGGCACCATCGGGAGAGCCGCCTGCGCCAGGACCGCCACCGACAGGACCATAAGGCACGGTAGCACAGGCAGCGCATACCGGCCAGCTTCCACTGTGAATGGGACGTAGCCGAGCATGAGGCCGATCGGAAATATATAGAGCGGCAGGAGCTCCCGCCAACGAGATCGGTGGGACCAGGCACTCCAGACCGCTAGCACAACCAACCCGGGAATCAGCAGCAGCCGTTTCGCTACGCTGTAAGCGGCCACCAGCCAGCCTCGGTCGGCAGCATCCCCCGTAAGCCCCTGCACAAATCCCTGATCCGAACTCACCAAATAGAGCGAGTTCCCAATCCAGAAATCGAATGCCCGTGTTAGGGTCAACCCGAGGTATCGAAACGGCTCTTCTGAAATGCGCGCCCATCCCTGCGCGCGCAAGAGCCGATCGGTCGACACATCGTACATCGCATGGGCATAGGGTAACGGTGAAATCCCGGCGCTCTCCCAAATCTGTGCCTCGGTCTCATAGGACATGGGCCAACTCCCTCGCGATAGAGGATCGCTGCCCATCCAGAGCCCAGCACCGATTCCTGCAGAGATAGGAATCACTGCATCGAACGTCAGATAGTTACGTATCGTCCAGGGCACCACGATAAGTAGACAGGTGAGAAGATAGACGGTCGCGCAACGGGTCTTCCTCCCTACTGCCGCTGCTCCCAGATAGGCAAGCCCAGCGACGCCGATGCCGAGCAGCATCGCGGACGGCTTGCAGAGAATGGTCAATCCGGCGAGCAGCCCCGCGATGGCGAAGGTCTGCAGCCGTCGGGAATCGATATACCCAACTGTCGCCCATAGCCAGGCGCTCATCAGCAGCGCCAGCAGACTCTCACTCCTGATCCGAGGGTCGTACGTCCAATAGGCTGGATAGAGAAACATGGCCGCCGCCGCAATCGCACCACTCCAAGAACCGAACAGTCTCGTTCCGACACGAAAGATACAGAAGCTTGTACCGATGTCGCAGGCGACGTGCAAATACGGCACCCACTCAGGTCTGTGGCCGACCGCGGTATAGAATGCAGCTAGAATCACTGGATACAGAGGACCGACATGGGCAGAGGGGGTCGCGCCATCCACGGTGAACCATCCCAAGGAGGCGAGATTCCACGCCAAGGTATCGAACAGATCATCCACGGCATAGCCCTGTCGTGCCGTGTGGAGAATAGTCCAGGCTCGCGCCAGCAGCCCCAGCGCCCCGGCCAACATCAACAGCGTGGTGGGAGACCATCGTCCGGCTAGGCTCTTGTCACTGACCTGCGTCATTTCATGCAAATCCCGATGAGATTCGTATCGCCGGCCACACCTTCTTCATATTCAATATCTTCAGGGGTGATTGCCTCCAGCATGGGTCCACCCTGAAGCCGACTGGCCAGACCACCGAGCCAATGCCGAATCGGGCGCGGAACGAGATTGCGAATGCCGCCCGGATCGAATTGCCGCACGGTATCCATCGATCGTTCAGCGGCTTTCAATCGTGCACCTTGGCGCCGACCGAACCAGCGGATGGTCGAGAAGTATGGCGACAGGATGTCTCGAAATTCCTCCTGGTTGTACTCCCGCACGTGATAGGGGTCCTCCGGCTTGTATGCCACACCCTTCCCGTGAGGCGTAAAGATGACGAGCGTGCCGGTCTTGCATAAGACGCGCGCGACTTCAGCCACGAACCGTTGATCGTCCATGATATGTTCGATCGTATCTTGCGACAGGATACAGTCGAAGGATTCGTCCAGAAAACCAAGCGCGCAACCATCCATCGCCAAAAACGACGCGCCTGAATGACCGTAGCGAGCACGGTTGCGGGCGACGATCTGAGGCGCGGAGTCTACCCCGACGACTCGACCGGCCTTCCCACTCAGGTAGTCGGATCCATAGCCCGTCCCGCAGGCAAGATCGAGCACACGCAACCGGTCAAGTTGTGGGACCTGCCTGGCTGCCCACACATACCCCGACAAGTTCACGATGTGTTGTGTGTCGGTCGGATAGGCGTCGCGGCGTTCCATGAGGTCGTCCTTCTCTCTACCCCTGCGGTCCGGATAAATAAGCAAGCTGCTGCTCGACCGACTGCGGTCCAGTCCACAATCGACGGATAGTCGTCAGACAACTCTGTATCCGCCGGCGCCGTTGCGCCGCAGGCGCACACCACATCGATTGCACCAAACGCCATCCGGTGCCGGCCGCGATCCACCCCTTCATGAGCCGGCGCTTGAGCGGAGAAAAATGTTTCTCAATATACCGGATGCGACTAAATTCCCACACGAGCTGCAGACGTTCACGATCGCGTCCGCTGCTGCGACCGATGAAGTGAACGATTTCAGCTTCAGCGACATGACGCACTCGATACCCCAGTTGCCGCAGACGCCGACACAGATCGACATCTTCAAAGTACATAAAGAATTCTTCGTCCAATCCCCCCAACTGCTGTAGCAGCGATCGTCGGACCATCAAGCATGCCCCGTTCGCCCAATCGACATCCTGGGATTGCGTACAATCGACTGCGTGCGTCGCCGCGGCGGCCGCTTGCATGGTAGGGGCTATTCGTTGGAACAGGGCCGAATAGAACAGGTGATCACGAATGGAGGGAAAAGGAAAACAGGTTTGGTTCAGGTGTCCGTCTCCCGTCCATTGCTTACAGCTTACCGCTCCGACGTCAGGATGATCGTCCAGGTACGCGACCATGGTCGCGAGCGCCTGATCCCTGACAATCGTGTCGCTGTTGAGCAACAGCACATGCCGGCCATGGCTCACGGCCAAGGCCTGATTCACGGCCTTCGCGAAGCCCCGATTGTCCGGATTCGCAATGACCCTCATGTCAGGATAGACTTCTTTTAGTACGGCTACAGTTCCGTCCCACGAATCATTATCGATGACGATCACCTCGAAGGTGATGGCAGTTGTGTGGGCATGGACAGAGCAAATACAGTCGAGGAGCACCTCCTTCGTGTTGTAACTCACGATGGCGATAGACAGATCGATCACTGATGAAGTCAGATATTGTGTATTAGGCTGCATCATAACAACGCGTTGCTATACATCGAATTCCGCCACCACGATCTGCCGGTAGCAGGGTCCGACATTGAGCCAGCGCCTCATATGCACCAGCACGATGGCCAGGCGATGAAAGAGATAATTGACTCGGCCCGTCCGCATCCACAGGCGAAGCAGCATCCGATGCACCCATACATTCAGATTCGGCTCGCAGTAGAGTCGAATGAGCCTCCCACTGGCCTTGGCGATGCCCTCCATCTCAGCGAGAACGGTCTCCAGCCTGGGAAGACCATTGGCAATGTGTTCGTCGAGAAACGGAAAGGTCTCGCCACGCTGCGATTGATAGTACTGCTGCAGGGCCTGATCTGCCCGTTCGGATTGAGATCCCATTGGACATCCCAAAAAGACCCGCCGCCTGGTGACCCTGATGAGTTCCCGCAAAAAACAATTCCGGTCAGCAGACTCGATATGTTCCAGCGTGTCCATACAGACCGTGTAGTCAAACGATCCGGACTGAAACGGTAACGCCTGTCCCTTCGCGAGGACGGGAGTCACAAGGTCAGCGCGCGCGGCCCCCATGACACAATCCACTCCAACCACTGGCCGACGCAGATAGGTTGTCAAGCCCGAGCGGTTCACCCCGACCTCTAAAATTAAACCTCTCGAAGGCTCAGCGAGAATCCATTCCACAACCGGCAAGTACCGCAAGGCGATCTCAGGCACCCAATCGGGGTAGCGTCGATTCCACCAACCTGTGAGGCGATGCCTCATCGTCGTCGTCATCTGTCAGCGATGCTCCCAGAGAACTTTCAACCGTGGGACTTCGACCAGCCAGAGATAGCCACTATAGACTCCAAGTCCCCCCAGGCAGGCTAATACCAGCACCCAAGAAGTCGGGGGTATTGATGCCGCTCCCGACATCAGGAGGAGAATCCCGACAAGGAATCCTGCGAGGAGACAGGCTCTTCCGGCAGACCAGAATGAGTGATCTACTGCCGTTCCGATGAGGGCTCTGGTCCCGATACCTTGCAAGAGGACTCCCGCCACATAGCTGGCAACCAAGGAGACGGCGGCTCCTGTGAGCCCAAAACCCATGGTCAACGGCACAATCATCACGGCGTAGAAGAACAACTGCCCCCCCCAACTCTTCATCTGGAGATCCGGCCGGTTCGCCCCATAGTGCAAGGCGGTCATAACGCTCAAATACCCAGCACAGACGGCATACACACAGAGCATTCTGAGTGGCTCGACGATGGCGAGCCACTGAGGACCAAACGCCAACGGCACAATGACTGGAGCAAACACGGCAACGCCAGCCGCCAGAGGAATGAAGATGAGTCCAACCAGGCCCATTTGAAGTTCGAATACACGGGCCACACCAAGTCGATCCCCTTGAAGCAATGCATAGGTCGGCATGCTGATCTGATGAATCAACGCCGTGGCCCGCACGCCCAACAAGAGAGGGATCGCCAGCGCGATCTGATAGAAGCCCAACGCCTCTTGACCGAGTGCGCGACCGATGACGAGCTCTCCCCCACTCATGACGCCGAAGATACAAAGCGTCGTGACATTCATTTGTTTTCCATAGCGCAGAAAATAATTGCATGCAGGGCGGTAAATCGACAGTCGTGGACGGAACGGTGCTACCCAGAATGACAGGAGGCTACCCACGCACATTCCGACCAGTTGCCCAAGCAAGAGAGCCCATACGTTGCGGAGCCACAACGCGAGCGCGATGATCGAGGCGGCTTCAATCAGACGCCGGACAAGATCCATTGAGACACGCCGACGTAGATCGAGGCTCTTTAAGACGATGGCCATCGCCGGACTCTGTAGCCCCTGCAGCACGAGCAACCAGGCATGCACCCGCAACAACGAGGCCAGTTGGGGCATCTGCATGGCCTGTCCGATCACATCGGCCGCTGCCCAAAGACAGGCTGCCATGGCGACTCCCCGCGCAATCGCGACAGTCCACGCGACAGCCAAGTCCTCACGGTCAACCTCAGCCTTGGCAATCAAGGCCGATTCAAGGCCCAGTTCACTGATGGTCATGAATGCCAGGACGATGGTGGCAGATGCCGCCATCACGCCGAAATCCGCCGGAGTTAACAGGCGTGCGACCACCATGAGTTGGATCGCCGCGATCACTTTATCCAACACAAATCCTGCCCCCGCCCATCCACCAGCTTGAATAATTCGGTGCCTCAGGCGAGTCGGGGCTGGTTCAGCCCTATCCTGTTTGGCCTGGGGTTCTGCCATTACCATGTCACGGCTGGTTATCATGCTGTCCGCCGCGTCGCGGCGAGCGCCGCGCTGCATACCTGTTCCAGTTCTTGGGCTCGTGCTCCCCAGGTATGGGCCTGGATCACCGCCATCCGTCCTCGTTCACCCATCTTCATTCGCTCTTCAGGGTCCTCAAGAAGACGGACCAACTGCCGGGCCAAATCCTGTGCATCGTCTGGCTCCGCTGCAAGCCCGCAGCCGATGGCCTCCACCGTCTCTCCATACCCCGGCCCAACTGTCGTAACCACGGGACGCCCACAGGACAGATATTCCCACAGTTTCATGGAATCACCGGGATACGATCGAGTCTGCCGATGCAACACGACACAGACATCGCAGGCCGCAATCCAGGTAGGCACCAGCGCCCAATCGGCCCGACCAACAAAACGGACGATATCCGTCAGTCCTAGTTGCTGAACCAGCTGTTCGAGTGCTTGCCTTGTTTGGCCTTCTCCCACCAGCAAAAACGTGGCGGAGGGGACCTTGTCACGGACGAATGGTACGGCTTCGATCAACGTCTCCAAGCCATGCCAGGGAAAGAATCCGCCGACAAATCCGATATAGGGGCCTTTGGCAGGAAGTTCGAGATCTTTCCTGGCAGCCTCATGCGATTGAGGATGAAAGCGATCTCCGTCGACTCCGTTGCGAATCACGTGGCAACGCTCCGGTGGGATGCTCCAGGCATCTTGCATCTGCGTTACAATCTCGCGGCAGATGCTCACCACCGCCTGCACACGACGCGCCGAGGCTTTCAACGCACCGCGAAGCACCCACCGCACGAACGGGAGCCGCCAGATCCCTTGCACCTCTTCCTCCGGCAAACCATTGACAAAGAGCACGCTCGCACAGGCATGGTTGGACAGGGCAAGCAGCGGAGCCATCTGCCCTGGCGAATCGAACCACAGCAGCACGTCCGGCCGCCACGCCGGCAGCTCCTGCCGCAAGACATTCCATGACGCAATCAGAAACGAGAAAGGTCGAAGACCCGCCACCCGCCAGGCAGAGACCGGACGGAACGACAGCGAGCCGAACTCCTGAGCGAGCTGCTGGCCGTGAGCAAGCTGTGGCGCCACGATTCTGATGGTATGGGAGCGTAGGGATAGGGCCTTGGAAAATTCCAGCACTTGCCGGGCTCCGCCTGCTGCAATGCTCAAGTCTTCATCACAGAACACGAGGATGCGCATGGTGTATCGACGGCTGCTCCGTGGCAAGCCATTCTCTCAAGCGATTAGTGAGGTATGTCCAGCTAAACTCATGTTCAACAAAGTTCCGCCCGAGAGCTGCCATGCGAGCCTGCCGGTCCTGGTCGTTCAATAGGGCCAATACAGTCTGAGCCAACGCGACCGGATCGTCCGGCGGAACCAAGACCACTCCGGCCTCTTGAACAAACGTGGCGGAGACAGAGGGAATCGCGCTGGCGATCACGGGCTTTCCGCAGGCAAGGTAATCGAAGATCTTCACCGGAGACGTTTCTCCCCGGTCTCCACGAAACGGAGCCACACAGAGCGTCATGGCACCAATCCATGCGGGAACCTCTTGATAGGGTATCCTGCCGGCCCATGTAATGCACGGATTCAGTGCTAAACGATCCGCCTGCTGTCTCAACTCTTGACCGGCTTCTCCGTCACCAACCAAAAGAAGATGCACGGATGGTCTAGTGCGTCTAATGAGGGCCATCGCATCCAGCAAACACTGCAATCCTTGATAGCGGTAGAAGCTCCCAACAAAACCGATATAGTCCCGGTCTAGGCCCAGTCCGATTCGACGCCGACATGCCGCTGCGTCCTGAGGAGTAAACAGGCCTGTATCCGTTCCACTCGGCAGTACGGCAACTCGCTCAGTGGCAACCCGATACCGGCGAACGACGAGATCGCGTAATCCTTCGGTCAGGACGACCACGCGATCGCAGCGGCTGAGGGCAAAGGACGCCAGCCAGTGCTTAAGCTTCCTCTTAAGCGTGCGGTCTGACTCCGACCAATCAGGCACCGGCTCCCCGTTCACTTCGCAGACACACTGCGCTCCCACCAGCCTTGCGAATAACAACGGATGCGGACTGTCCATCCACCGGTAATACACGATGTCTGGTTTCGACCGAAAGGCTCGCACGAGAGCAACGATGCAGGAGAAAACCGCGTAAGAAATCGGACGCAACACCGGCCAGGGAAGGAGTGGAATCGGCGCGGTCGAAAATCCTCGCTGGAGCAACGAGGAGCGATACCGTGGAGGAAGAACGGTCACGCTGTCGCCTCGTTCGACGAGCTGTCTTGCCAAGGACCAGAGACGGACGAGCCCTACGGGATCGGATGGTGCATCCGGCTCATACCAATAACAGAAGAGGAACCACCTCATACGAGCGCTCGCTGAGGGGCACGGTCCTTCTGCTCCGATGTCAGACGTGGCAAGATCATGACGAGCCCCGCGCATAGCCAGAAGGGCTCCATGATGCGGATGATAATGAAGGTGTTGGCTCCGATACCATGCGCGAGCATGGCCACCATGCCCAGCAGCAATCCATGGGCCAATCCCTTACAGAAGGGATCCTGTTCGGCCAGAAAGGTCTCGCGCGCACGCCGCCATAAGCGAAAAATCAAGAAGATGAACGCGACGAGGCCGGCGAGACCCGTTTCGCCGAGGATCTTGACGTATTGGGCGTCCGCCCAGGCGTAGCCGGTCACACCGCGTCCGAGCAGAGGACTGTGGAGCCAGTCGTTCAGGACATACTGCCAGGAACGCAGCCGCTCTGTCGTGGAGAGATCCAACCCCACGCGTCCCACGGTGATTTCGCCCCCATATTGACGTCCGAAAAACGTTTCGTTGACCCGATCCTTCACATTAGCAGGCGCGGCAAACGGGAGGACGACCGCGAGCAGGAGTATGAATGCGAGCACACCAGGTCGCCGCCATTGCGTCGCAGCGACAGCCAGCATTAAGACACCAGCAGCCAGGTAGGACGAGCGAGAGAGCGTGGCCATGAGAGCCAAACTGATGAACCCCATGAGAAGGACGAGCAGGACTCGAATCGGTCCGGACTTCAAGTGGAGGAAAAGGCCCATGACGATCGCCATGATAAAGACCAGGTACCCACCGAGGGTATTGGGCTCACCACTTTCTCCTTCAAATGGGGCGCTGGCCCGTTGTCCACTTGAAGTCTGAGCGATCGCATACAAACTAATCACGAAGCAAACCGCGAGCAACGCCATCACCAAACTGACGACCTGTCGTTTAGTCGACACATGATTGACGACCATAAAGAACACAAAGAAGTATTCGAAATACTTCATGATGAAAAAGAATCCTGTGAGCGGACGCACGCGTCCGGCGATGACGCCGATCAGCGTCGCGAGCACACAGGCCAGCATGTAATAGACGATGGGACGATTCATCGGAGTATCGCGAATGAGGGCCAGATCGCGATAGATGATCGTCTTGACCAGCCAACTGAATCCGATAATCACGAGCAAGAGATCGTCCACGCGCAGCGAGAGGTCTCGCACACCAACGCCTCTCCCGTCCACTCGTCCGACCGCGATTTCCGGAGAGAGCAACATGGAACAAATCAACAGGAAGAGCGAGGCAGGAACCGACGTGAAGGCCACCAGCACAATGAGAAAACCGAAGACGACTTGTACTCCAACCATCGGAGTCGTCAGCGTGAGGCCAAGTGCGAGCACGGCGGCCAACACCGAGACCATGACGACATCTTGCGGTTTTACTGTCGACGCATGCATGGGGTCTCGACTCCTACGCCGCGTCAGCGATAGTCGTAACGGTAGACGCCGTAGTCCGGCGTGACCTCAGACTTTACGTTCGTCAAGACAATACCCATCACATTGGCCTGCGCATGGTCCAGGAGGAACTTGGCACGCTTGAGGGCGTTCCGACCAATCCGCCCGACTTGGTAGACCAGGATCGTCCCGTCGACGCGTGAGCTGAACGCGACCGCATCTGTGACCGGGAGTATGGGAGGAGAATCGAAGAGTACAAGGTCGTATTCTTCATTCATCTCATTCACGAGCGTCTTAATCTTGTTCATGTTGAGGAACTCGTTTGGATTGCCCACCTCCGACCCGCTGGTCAGAATATGCAGGTTGTCCAACCCGGGCGTGCTCATCACCCGATCCGCCCCCATCGGCCCAAGCATCAGATCCGTGGCAGACCGCACGTGACTGCGCCAGGAGGTACTGCCCACCAGGGCATCAGCCAAGCCTGGGACCCGTTCGAGACCCAACCGCTGATGTACAATCGGCCTCCGAAGGTCTGCATCGACGAGTAATACTCGCTGCCCTTCCTGGGCAAGTGTGATCGCCAGATTGGTCACACAGGTGCTCTTACCTTCTCCAATCCCCGCACTGGTAAAGAGGATGGATTTGACCTTCCGATCCATGCTGGCGAATTGGATATTCGTCCGCAGCGAGCGCAGACTCTCGGAAAGAGGAGACTTCGGATCGATCAGGCAAATGAGTTTCGAGAAATTTTCCACGGTCGCCGCTGAGGCATGGCCTGGAAGTGCCGCGCGGGCGGCTTCCTCCATTTCCTTACCGTCGAACTGTGGAATGACGCCGAGTACCGGCACCTTGAGAAATTCCTCGACCCCCTCGATAGTACCAATCGACGTATCGAACGATTCGCGCGCGAAGGCCAAGACGATCCCGAGAAAGACCCCCATGAGAGAGGCCACCATGAGGTTGAGCTCCGTATTGGGCGCATTGATTGGTGCATTGGGTATGATAGCCGGCGCTACGATCGTTACCTCTTCGATCCGTTCGGCGCTCTTGATCTGCAGTTCTTGATGCTTGCCCTTGAGCGTCGCTAACAGGTCAGCGTTGACTTTCACCTCCCGTTCGAGACGGCTCATCTGAATCGCTGCTCGCGG
>JANYEF010000506.1 GCA_025363325.1 Nitrospira sp.
ATTCCACTCGAAATCGAACCGGTACTCTGGCGGAAATCCCAAGACAAAGCCCAATTGCCATGTGAAAAGAAATTGAAATGTGCTTTCGCTAGAGAATGGGAATTCTCCAGATTCAACGCCAACCTTGATACGTTCACTGACTTCCAATATCAGTGAATCAGCTGACTCAGAGTTGATGATCTTCAAAGGGTACAGCCCGGTCCTTTCAGCCCTCTTCTTACTAATTTGGTGGCCGTGTGTCTCCTGAGCCGGGGGTGGGGTGCCCCATAGTGCGCGCATCGGACGAGCACTGTTTCATCGTGCGCGTTCTGCGAGCACAGGGGCTCCCACCTGCAGCCCCGCCTCTTACACCGGCCACTCCTCTTCCTTCCACGCCATCTCCCAAAACATCCACTCATAACGCGAACTGATGACGAACGATTCTTCCATCCGCTTCTTTTCTTCTGTGCCCGCAGTCTTGGCCCACTGATCGACTTTCTTCCTCATCCAGCGCTGCACCTCGGCGAATTCGGGAGATGCGTAGAGCATGAGCCAGTCCCGGTAGGGATGATTCTTTTTCGGCGGACCATGTTTCAAGAGATGCTGCCCGACGACGCAGTAGATCCAGGCGCAGGGAAGGGCGACGACGGTGATCTCCGCTGCTGAGCCTGTATGGGCGACGGTGAGCATGTGCCTGGTGTAGGCGTAGTTCGTCGGCGCCATGGGCACGGACGACATTTCCTTCGCGTTCATCTTCCAGCGTGACCCGTATCCTTCGTGGAGGCTGCGTTCGACGACAATAGTTTCTTCGGCAAGCTTTGTCAGACGCAGCGCCGATTCTGAATCCGGCGCTCTCAGCGCTCCGGCGGAAAACACACGGGCGAGGTCGCCGAGAAACCTTGCGTCTTGCAGGATGTAGTACTTGAATTTGCGTTCCGGCAAGGTCCCCTTGCCCAACGCCACGACGAACGGATGGGTCAGTTGGGCATCCCAGATGGGTTTGGCAAGTCGTCTTAAGCGATTCGAGAACGACATGTGGCTCCACTCTCAGGGATCTGTTGATCTGAAGATCTGATGATCTGTTGAGCGCCCACCATTCATCAGGTCAACAGATAGGCTTGCGCTTCACGCTTCACGAGAGACGTTTCACGTTTCACCTTTTACGTCTAACGTCGGCTGGGGCCAGGGCCTCGGCATACGATTGATGCCGTCGAGCGCGGCGACTCTATAACATTCCGCCAGGGTCGGGTAGTTGAAGACGGTGTCGATGAAGTAATCGATCTTTCCCCGGTACGCCATAACGGCCTGGCCTATGTGAATGAGCTCGGTGGCCCCTTCTCCGATGGCATGGACGCCCAGAAGTACGCGGGTATGGCGATGAAAGAGCAGCTTTACCATGCCGGTTTCATCGCCGATGAGCTGTCCGCGGGCGATTTCCCGATAGTGTGCGATGCCCACCGCATAGGGAATCTCTGCCTTGGTCAGATCTTCCTCATTCCGCCCCACCATGGAGATTTCCGGAATGGCATAGATACCGTAGGGCAGGAGGTCCGTGTCGGTGTTGTCGGGGTGGCCAAAGGCATGGCAGGCGGCATGGCGCCCTTGCTGCATGGATGTGGAAGCCAAGGCAGGAAAGCCGATGACGTCGCCAGCGGCGTAGATATGGGGGACTGCTGTTTGGAAATGGTCGTTCACGATCACGCGGCCTCGCGTATCCGGCGTGAGGCCGACGGCCTCCAGGTTCAAGTGCTTCGTGGCGCCGATACGCCCGATGGCATACATGAGCGTCGTGGTGGTGATCGGTGGTCGATGGGTCAGCGAGACCGTGACCTGTCCATCGGATTCTTTCCGGATCGCGACCACTTCTTCTTCATGGCAGAGCGTGACGCCGATGTCTGTCATCTGCCGTTGCAGGGCGTCGATGATCTGAGCGTCGACGAATTCCAGCAAACGCGGTCGCTTGTCGATCAGAATGACCGGCACGCCCATCGTGGCTAAGATCGACGCGTACTCTGTGCCGATCACGCCGCCGCCGACGATGACCATCGATGTCGGAAGGTGTTTGAGCGTGAGGAAGCCGTCGGTATCGATGATGGTGTCGTCGTCGAAGGGGATCTCGGCCGGCCGAGAGGGTTCGGTCCCGACGGCGATGACGATCACGTGCGCACGATGTTCGGTCGACGTGCCGGCCTGTTGAATGAGGAGCCGGTGAGGATCGAGGAAGCGGGCCTCTCCGAAGATCAGATCGATGCAGTTTCGCGCCATCTGCTTCTTCACAATCTCAATCTCGTTCTTGATGATGTGGTTGGCACGAAAGGCGAGATCTTCGATCGTGATCGTCTTTTTCAGGCGATATTCGGCTCCGTACAGGGTGCGTTGGCGGAACCCCGAGAGATACAGGACCGCTTCGCGGAGGGATTTGCTGGGAATGGTGCCGGTGTTGGTACAGACGCCGCCGACGACTTCTTTGCGCTCGATGATGCCCACTTTCTTGCCGAGCTTGGCAGCCTGGACCGCCGCCTTCTGGCCGGCGGGCCCGGTCCCGATTACCAGCATATCGTATTGCGCCATGAGTTCCTTGTAACGGAAGACAGAGGTTCAGGTTCTGACAGAACTTCGAGGTTCAGCGTTCGAAGTTCCAAAACCTCGAACACCGAACCTCGAACATCTTGGCCTTGGCCTCAGCCTCAGCCTTTCTTCGGCCTAGCTCGCGGTGATCAATGATTTGGCCACGGCGAAGGCCTCATCCAGGTCTGGCAGCTGGGTCAGCTCGGGAGTGATTTGCAGATACCTCACGGTGTTGTGGGCGTCGATGACCATGACGGTACGCGCCAGAATGTGGGGCCCCTGGAGGAAGAGTCCGTAGGTCTTCCCGAATTCGGCGTCTCGATAGTCCGAGAGGAATGTCACGTTGGCGATATGCGCTTCTCCCGCGAAGCGTTTCTGTGCAAAGGGGGTGTCGACGCTCACGGTCACCAATTCGACCATCTTGTCGAGGCCCTTATTCTTCTCGCTCAGATAATGGGTCTGCTGTTCGCACACGGGGGTATCGAGCGACGGCACGACGCTGATAATCCGGACCTTGCCCTTGCCCTTTGTGTCGGTGATGGTGACCAGCGACAGGTCCGCCTGTGTCAGATTCGCCTCCCGCAGGGTGTCGCCGACTTTAATGCCGGTTCCCGAGAGGGCCAGGGGACTTCCCTTGAAGAGGACCGTATGCCCTTCACCAGCCATGGTGCTGCCGTCAGCCACGGTGATGTTCTTGTAAAGAAAGTTGGCGCCGGTGGAACTGCCCATGCTTCCGCATCCGGTGAGCCCGAGCGTCATGCAGACGGTGGCCCCGATGATCATTCGATGTGCTGCCCTCATAATGCCCTCCTTGGTAAAACGACGGTGCTACTGTATCAGGAATACGGCTGTGTGTGCTTGTGTTGTCACGGTTGCATAAAGGCAATGAGTTCCTGGTTGACCAAATCCGGTCGTTCCCACTGCGGGATGTGTCCTGCCTTGGGGATTCGGATGAATCGTGACCCCTTGATGGTCTGGTGGAGCTCATCGCCTACGGCGATGGGGAACACCCGATCTTCTTCCCCCCAGATCACCAGCGTCGGCTGGGCGATTTCACCGATGCGCGTGGCAAATCCGGACTCCCATAGCGGAAGGTTTTCTCTGACGGCCATTATGGGTTTAATGAGTCCGGGGCGCTGACGGTTGCGATTGGACCGCTCGATGACGGCCGGTGTGAGAAGTGCCGGGTCATGCACGATTTCTTGTAAGACAGACTCGATCATCAGTCCGCCGAACAGCCAGTTGCCGAATGAGACGAGCCAGGACGGCGCACTGGTTTCTAAGGCGCGCCTGACTGACGGACTGGTGAGTTTCTCCATGACGTGTTGTGGCAGCCCGTCGATTAGGACGAGCTTGCCGACGCGTGTGGGGTGTGCCAGCACCATGCCGATGGCTAAGCCGGCGCCCATGGAATTGCCGGCTAACGTGGCCTGCGGGATCTCCACGGCGTCCATGAATCCGACAAAGAAGTCCAACATCTGATCTGGTCGGTAGTCGATCTCAGGTTTATCGGACAGCCCGGCGCCTGGCAAATCGAGGGTGAGGACACGGAAGTGCTGCGATAGCGCGTGCTGCTGATGTTCCCATTGCCACATCGATCCCCCGAAGCCATGGA
>JANYEF010000509.1 GCA_025363325.1 Nitrospira sp.
AGGTTGAGCTCCGTATTGGGCGCATTGATTGGTCCATTGGGTATGATGGCCGGCGCTACGATCGTTACCTCTTCGATCCGTTCGGCGCTCTTGATCTGCAATTCTTGATACTTGCCCTTGAGTGTCGCCAACAAATCGGCGTTGACTTTCACCTCCCGTTCGAGGCGGCTCATCTGAATCGCCGCTCGCGGGAACTGTAAATATCGTCCCCGATAGCGATCGCGCTGATCCAGAAGCGTGGTTTCCCGGTCGTGCATGGTTTTGAGCTTGGCTCGGAGTTCAAGAATCATCTCGGCTCTGACGTTATCGATCTTCTGCTGCTGTTCTCGGACTTGCGGGTGATCCGTCGTGTAGTTGATCAGTAGGGTGTTCCGTTCCTGGATGAGATCAAGGAGGCGCTGATTCAGAATCGTGAGCAGCGCATTCTGCTCTTCCGTGAAGATTCGACCAGTTTGGTTCCCAAGCACCGCTTCGGTTCGATTGAGCACGGCAATCTGCCGTTCCCCCTCCGCCCGCTTTCGCATCACCTCATTATGCTGTTCTTCCAGCTTGGTGAATGTCTCCAGCGCAGCGCGTGCCTCATCGGCCAGAAATACCTGCCCTTCCCGTTCCCGAAAGGCTCTCAGCGCTTCCTCCGCATTGTTCAACTGCTTTTCAAGCCCCGCCAGCTGTTCTTCGACGAATCGTCGCGACTCCATGACGAGACGGTTCCGGGTCATGATATTTTCGAGACGATAGGCATTGGCCACTGAATTGGCCGTTTTCTCTGCCATCTCAGGCTGATCCGAGGTGGCGGTGATGCGGATGATATTCGTATCGCCTTCCCGTTGCGTCTTGATTTCCTGACCGAGGTTATACACCGTGTTGAGGTAGCTAGCCGAGCGCTTCTCTTCCGGCGTTACGCTGGCCGGTACACGCGCTAATTCCATCGCCACGCGCTCCATCACTGGGAATCCCCTGATGAACTCGGTCTGGGAGTTGAGGTCGTTGGCATTTGAGAAGGACATGGTCTCGATCAACTGTTGGGCCACGGTGCTTGTTCGGTCGAACTTCACCCGCGCAGAGGCTTCATACAACGGGCTCGGCTTGAACATTTCTGAAAACAGGAACGTGAACAACACCACAAGCCCCGCCGCCAGCAGAATGAGATACTTCCGCTTCTTGACGATCAGCCAGTAATCGATGACGTTGAGTTCGTATTGGGCCATAGGGTCAGCGTCCCTCTCTCGTCTCGATTGTGACTATCATCGCCCCATCACCGCGTTAATAAGGAACACAGGGTAGAATGGCGCTATCCCTGCCGTAATGATCGGCATCATCATTTTCCCAGCTTCGGAGGCATCGCCCAGATGTTCGCGCGGCACAAATACGATATCGTTTTCCTCCAGCGAAATGTTCCTGGTCATATCGCCATAGGTAAACGCGCGCGCGAGATCGGCCATGAGAATGTGCGGTTTTGCGAGGTCGCCGCCTCGAATCACCCGAATTTCCTCCATCAACGCCGTTTCCTGGTACATATCGGCGGCGGCAAGGGCTTGCAGCACAGTCATGTGTCTGGGCATAGGAACCATCCCGGGTTTCTTCACATCTCCAAACACAAAGACGCGCTTGACCTTCAAGACTTTCTTCTTCAACAAGACCTGCACACGCGGCTCGCGCATATAGGGCACCGCGGCTTCCTGCACACGGGCTTCCGCCACAGCCGCGGTGGTTACCCCTACATCCACATCCATAAACCCGACAGAAATCTTTCCGTTCTCCCGCACAACGCTGACAAACTTTTCCTCGCCGGCACCGCGCTGAATCAGCACCTCGAGCGTGTCACCCGTTTCGATAAGAGTTTCTGAGGTCGGGACGGTTTCATCGGCATAGACATCTCCCTTCAGCAGCGGTGGGACCGCCGTCCCAGGGGGACTGATTGCCGACGGTGGCAAAGACGAACTAGCCGGATTGTGGCACCCAAGAAACGCTACAGCGAGAATCGCACCAGCACCCAGAAGACCGAAGAGATGTCGAGGAATTAGCTGTCGCACTGCTTCATCTCCTTTTCGCCTATCGCGGATCAACCGATGGGTACTACTTCCACAATGTGAAGGGACGTGTCAGCCCGCAAATCCACAGTTTTTGGTACTGATACCTGACCCGATAGAGCCTGTTGCGAGACTTGAACGATCGGTCGCAGCGGGTACTGCCGATTCAACTGAAACACGATTCCAGTTTCGCCGGTGTTCAGGCGTACGGTCGTGCCTAACGGATAGATGGAGAGCTCGTCGACGAAGGCCTTGAGAAGATGATGCGGAAAGGCCATCTTGCCGCTTACGAGCAATGCACGGATCGCCCGATGGGGTGACATGCCACTGCGATAAGGCCGCGCACTCATCTGAGCGTCAAAGACGTCTGCCAACCCGATTATGAGGGCCATCTCATCAATCTGATTACCAGCCAGCTTGTTGGGATATCCACTGCCATCCCATCGCTCATGCTCTTGGAGGATCACCCTTCCCACCCATGGATAGACTTCTCCCACTTCTTTGAACAGACGGGCTCCTTGCTGTGGATGCTCCCTCATGGACTGGAGTTCTTCTTGTGTTAACGTCCCAGTCTTGTACACCAGCGAGTCCGGCAGGGCGAACATACCGAGATCGTGTAGCAATCCTGCTAACGCAACCTGTTCGAGCTTCGCCGACTCGTATCGGAGCGCTCCCGCAATCTTCACACTCACGATTGCGACACACACGGCATTCTTGACGAGATAGTCTCCAGCATCGTGTTGCAGTGCCGTCTGCACCAGCTTGTCATTGGCTCTAAGAGAAGCCACGACGCCAGTTGCGATCCGGGCTAATTCATCGAGCGTCCAAGGCTGCCTCGTCTGAATCGCACGCTTGATTCCCTGAAGCTCATGGCATGCACGTTGATACCAATCGGCCTCAGCAACAGACAGTGAGGGCGTGGAAGGTGGAATAGGAAGGCCTGTCGGCCCCTTGGAATGGGTAGAGCTTTTCGTCACAGGATTAACGGCTTCCTGACTCGACTGTCCTCGAATAAGATCGGTTAACCGTGTCACAGCTCACCCAGCCTCTCTCTCATGATCAGACGTATCATAAGCGGCTACCGGCTATTCACTCGTTTTCCAACTGGAAAGGGCGTGACAGGCTTCTCTTCCATTTTGGCAAACTCCCGTTCCAGCATGGCCCTGATGAAGCCACTGGTCGTGTATCCCTGCTGTTTCAGGCTATCGAGCTGTGTTTTGAGGTTGACGGGTAACTGAATCACGATTCGTACGAGATTTGGCATACCGTAGCTCCCTTAAAAATAGACACACATATGCTAAGCCAGCACGAAATGATGCACATGCTATGCCTTGCTAGCATGTGATGAGAGATGAACAAAATTGAGGTCTTATGCTATTAAATCTTCACTGGGGGGTGAATGGGGAGCGAAATTCGTCTTGCCAAGACGTGAAATGTACAGGCCTCTCATTCGCTCGGAATGACCTGCGAATCAGCGACAGTGGTCCTGTGGGAAATTTCAGAGCCAAGCGGTCAAAACAGTGGTCAATAACGGTCTCGCCATTGGTTCCAAATCCGAGCCCAGTTCGCCTGCTCACAGACCCACAGGCACGAAGCTCTGTTCGTCGCCTGCCACAGCAACTCTCTCGCTCGATGCACTTGAAGCGCCGAGTCGGAGACTCCTCCGGTAAACCACACCCCACCGTCACGGTCGGTTCGCAACACCGTGCTGCCTTCCGACTCATATGCATCGAGAACGGCCGCGGCCGGGTGCCTGTACGGATTATGGCGACCAGCTGAAAATACGGCATACTGGGGATGAAGCGATGCCAACCAGTCACGATTCAACGAACTCACCGCTCCGTGATGAGGCACCTTGAGGACCTCGATTGGACCCTGAGACGTTGAGCCGGTCATCCGTGTCAAGCCATCTCGCTCGACATCTGCTGGGAAGAGCATCGTATGGCTTCCACAAGTCAGACGCGTCACCACCGAGTGATTGTTCAACCCATGCCCACCCACATGGGTATCGTGGGACGGCACATCAACATGCTCGTCGGCTGGTGGGTTGAGGACCACCATCCGACAGGGGCCGGATGACACAATCTCCTGTCCTTCTCTAGCCACCTCTTCTTCTAGCCCTCGAAAAGCCAATGACAGCTGCAATCGTCGATAGAACAGTTCCTCCCGTATCTCTCCCGACCCCCAATAGTGCTTCACGATGAAATGGCGAACCACCCAGGCAAGACCTCCAACATGATCAAGTTGGGGATGTGTGCCAATGACCTGGTCGATGGTATCGATTCCCCGGTTCCAGAGAAACGGAGCCACCACCCCACGCCCCATGTCGAATCGCTCATACGTCGCCCCTCCATCAATCAACACCACCTGTCCATCAGGCAGCTCAACAACCGCGCTATCACCTTGCCCGACGTCCAGGAACGTGACTCGGAAGTGATCCCCATCAAGAAACATCCGCGGGGACCAGGCCCACCACACTAATACCAATAGCACTCCGGCGCCTGCCGCCAGGCGGAACACAGCGCTGCCCACTCGTTGCCACAGCAATCCGAGACAGCCATAGAATACCAACATAGTGAGAGCCGAAGGGGCCGCGACATGCCATTCCCCTCCCGGTAGCATCGACACCAGACGAACTGCAGCCACAAAGTGTTCGAGCAACCACTGATTCATCGAAGCCAGGGGCAGCATGGCTCCCCCTACCACAAGCTGCCAGACTCCGGCACCAAGTCCGATCGGAACCAATAGGACTCCCATCACGGGAACAGCCAGCACATTGGTGAAAAGACCGAGCCAGGGCA
>JANYEF010000511.1 GCA_025363325.1 Nitrospira sp.
TGTTGACGCTGCAGCGCGCTGGTATTCGACAGCTCATGGTGTTGGCCGGGCCGGAGGAGGATCAACTCAAACAGGCGTTGGCCAAGGGGCCACGCGTGACGATCCCCGTGCGATGGATGCCGATTCGTGAGTTTCCACTGGATGACCCCCGTACCTGGGAAGCGCTCGCTGCTGAAGTTCGCGGCTTCTGTCTCCTGTCCGGCGTGCAAGGAGTGTTTGCGAGCCCCTTGATCGAAAGCCTGCGCCAGGAAGTGCAGGAGGGACAGGCGATCGTCGTGGCACGGGCCGATCACGAGCAAGATCGACAGCCACGCCGGCCAAGCGTGCGCGTGAAGGTGCAGGCGGGACGGCTCCTCTCGATGACATCGAGACAGGACAACGCGGCGCTGGTGGCGACAGACCTGGTGGTGCTTCCCGCCAGTTTTATGAGCGCTGCCAGTCACACCGGCGTAGAAACCGGCACGGTGCCGATTCGTCGCTGGCTCGAACGGGCCGCGGTGGGCGGGCATGTGCGGGTGTGGTCCACGGAGACGAATCGGTCCCACTGGTATCAGGACGTGCGCGATGCCGCCGATGTGCAGGCCGCCGAAAAGAAACTCTTCAATTCCCTCAAGGGTGAGTTCGAAGGCTTCGTCGACCGGTTCTTCAATCGAAAGATCTCCCGCTGGTTCACGCGTGTCTTTCTCGCCGCAGGCTTCTCGCCGAATGCCATTACGATTCTTGCCGCAGTGGTTGGGTTGGTCTCCGCTGCCGGTTTTGGCGTTGGGACGTACAGCGCTGGCATCATGGCCGCGCTGTTGTTCCAACTGGCCGCGATCATCGATTGCTGCGACGGGGAAGTGGCCAGGCTGACGTTCACCGAATCGCCGTTCGGGGCCTGGCTCGATATCGCCATGGACAACGTGGTGCACATGGCGATCTTTGCCGGCATTGCCGCGGGCTCCTACCTGGGCATGGCTGGGAGCGACGGTGCGTGGGTTCCTCTTGCCCTGGGTTCGGCAGCGGTCTTTGGGAATGGGCTCTCGTTCTGGCTCGTCACCCGGGCACAGAAGATCAAAGCCGCGAGCGGATGGAGGACACCGGTGCAGGCTGCCTGGTCGGACTTCATGCTCAAGAACGTCGCGAGCCGCGACTTCTCCGTCATCGTGCTGACGTTTGCGGTGCTTGGCAAGCTTGACTGGTTCCTCTGGATGGCCGCGACCGGATCCGTGGTGTTCTCGCTCCTGATGCTCTGGGTAATCAGACCTTCCGCCACGACTCGTGCTTAAGATCTTTCTCCTCTTTGTTGGCCTCCTGACCCTCGCTCTCGTCGTATGGCACATCGGTCTCGGACGTATCTACGATGCGGCGGCGCAACTTGGGCCGGTCGCGCTCCTTGTCCTGCTGATTCCTTCCGTCATCATGTACATCGTCGAAGCCTACGGATGGAAAGTCACGCTGGGTCCGTCGGCAAAGGATATTCCGTTCTGGCGTGTGCTCGCGATCCGGACCGCCGGTGAAGTGGTGAACATGACCACGCCGACCGCCTACGTCGGCGGCGAGCCGCTCAAGGCCTACCTGCTTAAGAAGCATCATGTGCCGATAGTGGAAGGACTCGCTTCGGTCATCATTGCGAAAACGACGATGACCATTGCCGAAGTCCTCTTTATCCTCTTGGGCATCGCACTCGCATTCTGGACGGTCGGCGCCGACGGCTCATCCGGGCAGACGGTCGCAGCAGCCCTACTCAGTGTCGGCCTGCTGTTGTTCGGAACTGCCGCGTTTGTGTTCGTGCAGCGGCGAGGCCTCTTTACGTGGATATTGGAATTTCTGCGGAAGATCGGACTGAAGATTGCCTATCTCGAAGCGCGCGAGGAAAAGCTACGGTCGCTGGATCGAACGATCTTGGACTTCTACCGCCACAAACGTCCGGCCTTCTACTCCTCCACCGGGCTGTTCTTTCTTGGGTGGATGGCGGAAGCGTTGGAAGTGTACGTCATTATCTATTATCTTGGCGGCCCAGCCATGGCCCTCTCCGCCATCTCCATCGGCGCCCTTGCCGTTCTCATCAAAGGGGGCACCTTCTTCATCCCCGGCAGCCTCGGCGCCCAAGACGGCGGGAATGTGCTCTTGCTGAGCGCCTTTGGCTACTCCGACGTCACCGGCATCACCTTCGCGCTGCTGCGGCGATTTCGGGAGCTGGTCTGGATCGGACTGGGCCTGCTCTGCCTGGCTCTCGTCGGAGGCCGCGCGGCGGCGATGCAGGAAGATCGTACGCCCGACTCAGGAAATGGCTCCTGACACATTCCCTCTCTTTCCCAATTCTCCGCCGGCTGACTTTACCTCGTTGGCAGGAGGTGCTATTCCTAAAGCCTATTTGAATCGTAGCGGCAAAGGGGAAGGTCTACGGATGTTCAAACGACTGGTCAGGCACGGTAATAGTCTAGCCCTCGTAATCGATCGCCCACTCCTTGACTTATTGCACATTGATGCGGAGACTTTCCTCGATATTCAGACCGACGGAAAGCGCTTGGTCGTGACGCCGGTGCGTGGTGATGATCGCAGAAAGAAATTTCTAGAGGCCCTAGAAAACGGAAATCGCAGATACGGCAGAGCATTGAAGAAGCTGGCGGAATAGACAGTCAATATGTTCTGGCGGTTCCGCGAGCTAGTCGGGATCGGGATCGGGATCGGGATCGGATTGCTCTGCCTGGCGATGATCGGTAAGAACGGAATTGAGCAGGAGCAAGTCTAAGACGTCGCGCGCTTCTGTTGAATCGAGTGGAAGCGTAGGACCATCCCGTTCCATACGAAACCGTGGAGCCGGAGATTTGCGGTAGGTTCCACTTGGACGAATTCAATTCCAGCTAGATTGCCATGCACCCACCGCACTTGGGCTTCATCGATCGGCAGCGACTCCTGTTGATCGGGGAGCATCAGGCGCAATGCGACGTTCTGGCCTGCCAGCAGGGGCTGATCGGTTTCGATCGTGCACCCTACTGCTGAAAGGTTCGTGATCGTCCCTTCGCCGACGGTCGACATCGCACAGTACATCGCCGGGCAGGTGACTGACAGGCGGCAGAGGCTGCGTTGGTAGGGTCTGGTCTGTTCCATCGTGGAGCAGAGTCTAACGGCGGCCAGGGGCTGGGGGGAATTCCCCATTAGAAGGGGGGAGAGGGGGCGGCCTCCGATGTCCTCCGTGCTCGCGCAACGCGCGGCCTGAGAAGGCCCTCGTTGGACGCGCGCAGTTGAGGACAATCGGAGGCCACCCCCTAAGAAAAGTGTAAAGAGGGAAAACTCGGGAAAAGATGTGGCCAGGTGCCCTTCTTGCTCGCAGAACGCGCACGATGAAACGGTGCTCGTCCGATGCGCGCAGTAAAGGGCAGCCTTGGCCACTCCTCCTGAGAGAGGTATGGGAAATTGGGAGCTCTTGGAAGGACACCCACGTTGGTCCTGTGCTCCCGGAACGCGCGCCCTGAGAAGGGCCTCGTTCGACGGCCGCACATGGACCAACATGGGTGGCCTTCCAAGAGGGGAAAATAAGCGAGTCTGGAAGGAACATTTATATTCCCACCGGCGATCCTGATCAGCCATCGCATGGTGGGGTATTTTGTGCTTGAATCAGGTCGAATCAGTAGACTGTGAATCTTGCTTATTCCTGGGTCACAATAGTCCGGATGATCGTCTACTTTGACACAAATGTCTTTGACCACCTTGAGCAACTTAACGGCGTTACTGCCTGGGAGTTATTTCGTATTAGAAGGGCGGTGCGACACGAATGTATCCGTGTGGTTGTCAGTTACTGAGCGGGCCACCAAATAGTGCGTAGTTCATCACGCGGCATAGCGGACATGTTTCTCACGAAACAGGTTTGTGATCACCTGCGGTTGCTTCTGGCGCCGATACAAATGGCTGCGC
>JANYEF010000529.1 GCA_025363325.1 Nitrospira sp.
GAGGGATGGTGTTCAGTCGGTTGAGCCCATGCTGGAGCAACGGCAATGAGACTCATCGCGATGACGAACCAACGTGTATGTCGTTTCATGTTGCTCTCCCATGTGCGTAGAAACAGGGAAAGTATCTCAGTTTGCCGGCAAACTGTCAGCAAATCTCGCAAACTGCGAAAAAATTATTGTGGTAGGGAGGAAATTCGATTGATCTCACGGCTAGGACCGTAGGAGCTCTCTGTATAGGCTGCTCAAAACGGCTGTCCAACGAGGCCGCAGCCGAGGAAAATACCGGAGGCGTACCCTCTGGGGTACGTTGAGGATTTTTCTGAGGTGAGAACGACGTTGGCGGGCGTTTTCAGCAGCCTGTGCTAGACGGATGGGTCGAAGAGGCCCAGCTGCCATTCCTCAGCGCGGGTCAGGGGAATGGGATAGCGTTCGGTAAAGCAGGCGTTGCAATACTGGCCCGGTGTGCCGGGGGAGGCTTTCAGCATACCGTCGAGACTCAAATAGGCGAGGCTATCAGCCGTAATGTATTTCCGAATCTCTTCGGTGGAGTGGCTGGAGGCGATGAGTTCCTTCCTGGTGGGCGTGTCGATGCCGTAGAAGCAGGGAGAGATGATCGGCGGCGAGCTGATGCGCACATGCACTTCTTTGGCTCCGGCATTGCGAAGCATCTTCACAATTTTACGGCTCGTCGTGCCCCGCACCAGCGAATCATCGACCACGACGACTCGCTTTCCCTCCAGCACCTCCGGCACAGCATTGAGCTTGACCTTTACGCCGAAGTGGCGAATCGATTGCTCCGGTTCAATGAAGGTACGGCCGACATAGTGATTCCGAATCAGCCCGAGTTCGAACGGAATCCCCGCCCCCTCGGCATAGCCGAGCGCGGCAGGCACCCCGGAGTCCGGTACGGGAACGACGATGTCCGCTGACACCGACGATTCCTGCGCCAACTGTCTACCCAAGGCCTTGCGCGTGACATAGACCGCGTTCGCGCCGAAGATCTTGCTGTCCGGCCGAGCAAAGTACACATATTCAAAAACGCACATGGCCGGACTGACCGGCACGAACGGCTTATGACTCGTCACGCCCTTGTCGTTCAGCACGACCAACTCGCCCGGCTCGATCTCGCGGATGAGTTCAGCACCGAGCAGATCGAATGCGCAGGTTTCCGAGGCCACGAGGTAGGTGTCGCCCAGGCGGCCGAGACAGAGTGGCCGGAACCCATGGGGGTCGCGTACCGCGATGACCCCGTCGTCCGTCTGCAAGACGACCGAAAACGCCCCGCGAACTTGGCTCAACGCATCAATGATGCGGGCCAGCAACGTAACGGCCCGCGAATGGGCGATCAGATGGATAATGACTTCGCTGTCTGAGGTGGACTGAAAGATGGCGCCGTACGCTTCGAGCTCGTGACGCAGCACTTGCGCATTGATGAGGTTGCCGTTATGGGCAAGCGCCAGATTTCCAAACGCGAAGTTGACCGAAAGCGGCTGGACGTTTTTGAGATCGTTCCCCCCGGCCGTGGAGTAGCGATTGTGACCGATCGCCATCGAACCGATTAATTGCTCGAGCGCGTGGGGATTATAGATATCCGCGACAAGCCCCTTCCCCTTATGGACATGAAACTGCTCGCCATCGCCTGAGACGATGCCGGAAGCTTCCTGTCCGCGATGCTGCAGGGCATACAACCCAAGATAGGTGAGGTTTGCCGCTTCCTTGTGGCCGTAAATGCCGAAGACGGCACATTCGTCGTGGAACTTGTCTGGGGTGATCATGGGTAAGGGGTGAGGCGTGAGGCGAATGGGGGGAATTTTCGGTTCTGACTCATGACACCTTCCCCCTTACGCCTAACCCTTCACGCTTCATTCAGCGTTCGTTCAATCGAATAGGCCCACCGGTCGTGAAGTTGATCAACCGTGAGGTCGATGCGGCAACCCTCGCTCCATTGCCCCTTCTCCACATCGATGACAAAACGACTGCCTCCCACCGTTCCGATCTTCAGCGCGGGAATACCGGAGTCCCAGGCGCGATTCAATACCTGCTTGGCCATTTCCGGCTTCACAGAAAGAACTACCCGCGATTGGCTCTCACCGAACAAGAGAGCATCCAACCGCAAGGCATCAAGGGGTAACTGTACCACAGCCCCTCGCCTGGCGTCCGGGGCAGAGATACAACATTCAGCCAGTGCGACAGACAATCCGCCATCTGAGCAATCATGTGCAGATTGCACGACTCCTTCACGGATCACGTTCAAGAGGAAATCATGGAGCGCCTTCTCCGTCTCTAGACTGAGGAGCGGTGGCGATCCCTGCTCCCGGTGATGGAGCACTTTCAGGTATTCACTGCCGCCCAGCTCCTCTCGCGTCTTGCCCAGGAGGAGAATCGCATCGCCGTCCTGCTTGAACCACTGCGTCATCGTCTTATCGGCTGAATCGATCAGACCCACCATCCCCAACATCGGCGTGGGATAAATTGAGAGACCGTTCGTCTCATTGTAGAAACTCACATTACCGCTGACGATGGGAACGTTGAAATGTTCACAGGCATCCTTCAGCCCCTCGATCGCCAACACAAACTGCCACATGATCTCGGGCCGCTCGGGGTTACCGAAATTCAAGCAGTCTGTGAGCCCAATTGGTTCCGCGCCTGAGCACACCAGATTCCTCGCCGCCTCGGCCACCGCAATGCGAGCCCCTTCGTAGGGATGCAGCAGGCAATAGCGGCTATTACAGTCCACCGTCATCGCGAGGGCTTTATTCGTCCCTTTGATCCGAACCACCGCCGCATCAGAACCAGGCCGAACCATCGTGTTAGTTCGCACCATATGGTCATACTGTTCGTAGACCCAGCGTTTGCTTGCAATCGTCGGCGACTCCAACAGCGACAACAGCGCCGCACTCGCATCCTTCACATCGGGAAGCGCATCGTAATTCAGGTTGGTCAGCATATCCTGGTAGCCCGGCGGCGAATACGGCCGCTCGTAGCGCGGTCCGTCATCGGCCAGCGACTTCGCCGGAATCTCTGCCACCACCTTGCCCTGGTCCTTTACGCGCAACATCCCATCGCCCGTGACCCGTCCCACCACCGCCACGTCTAGATCCCACTTCTTGCAGATCCGGATGCATTCGTCTTCCTTCCCCGCCTGCGCCACCATCAGCATGCGTTCCTGCGATTCCGACAGCATCACTTCATAAGGCGTCATGCCTGACTCACGCCGAGGTAGATCGGTCAGGTCCAGATCGATGCCGTTGCCGGCGCGCGATGCCATTTCGCAAGACGAGCTGGTCAACCCCGCAGCCCCCATGTCCTGGATACCAACCAGCAGATCGCCCGCCATCAGTTCGAGACAGGCTTCCAGCAACAGCTTCTCAGTAAAGGGATCGCCCACCTGCACCGTCGGCCGCTTCTGTTCCGACTGGTCATCGAAGGAGTCAGACGCCATCGTCGCCCCGTGAATCCCGTCGCGGCCCGTCTTCGAACCGAAATAGATCACCGGATTGCCGACCCCGGCCGCCGTTCCAAGAAAGATCTTGTCCTTGTGCGCAATGCCGAGACAAAACACGTTCACGAGCGGATTCTGTGAATAAATATCGTTGAAAACGATTTCGCCTCCGACCGTGGGCACCCCCATGCAGTTACCATACGCCGCAATGCCCGACACAACACCCTTGACCAGATGCCGGTTCTTCGCATGGTCGAGCCCACCGAACCGCAGCGCATTGAGCAAGGCAATCGGACGCGCACCCATCGTAAAGATGTCGCGCAGAATCCCGCCCACCCCCGTCGCCGCACCCTGATAGGGCTCGATAAACGAAGGATGGTTGTGCGACTCCATCTTGAACACCGCGCAGAGCCCATCACCGATATCCACCGCACCGGCATTCTCCCCAGGCCCCTGCACTACCCTATGTCCCGTCGTCGGCAGTTTCTTCAAATGCACCCGCGAACTCTTATAGGAGCAATGCTCCGACCACATCACCGAGAACATGCCCAACTCGGTGATATTCGGCTCCCGCCCGAGTATCTCAATGATTTTCTTATACTCATCGTCCG
>JANYEF010000013.1 GCA_025363325.1 Nitrospira sp.
CAGTTGAACTCAAGGTGAGAGGTGAGGCGCAAGAAGTAAGAGGATGGGTGGCGACGGAGCATCGGGCGCAGGTCAAAACAGTTTTTGCGAGTGGAGATGATGCGGCACTCGATGCCATTGTGCTCGGCTGGATGGAAAGTATTGGCCCAACGACGGCGATGGAACTCGCGATACGATTGCATGTTCCCGCTCAATGGATTGATCAGTCGTTCATTCGCCTCGAAGCATCCGGTCTCATCCTGCGCGGCCAATTCCGACCGGTATCCCTTTACCCCTCACCCCTTACCCCTCACGAGATTGAGTGGTGCCACCGCCGGCTGCTGGCGCGCATTCATCGTTTAACCATTGGCAGACTGCGCAAAGAAGTTGAACCGGTGAGCGCGGCAGAGTTCATGCGATTTTTGTTTCAATGGCAACATGTCTCCCCTGGGTCGCGTCTCCATGGCGAGGCCGGTCTCTTGGACATCATTGGGCAACTGGCCGGCTTCGAAGCCGCAGCCTCGGCCTGGGAGCCACATTTGCTCCGTACGCGGCTGGCGAAGTATGAGCCGGAGCTATTGGACCGGCTCTGTTTGAGCGGGGCAGTCAGCTGGGGCAGGCTGTCTCCTCATCCACGGCTTGCGCACGTCGGCGATCTTGAACGACATCGGATCATCCCAACGAGTGTGGCGCCAATTAGTCTCTTCCCACGTGATGAGAGCGAGTGGTTGATGGATGTGTTCCACGATGACGCCGCATCGGTTGGACCTGACCCGTTTATCCAGTTGAGTTCCGTGGCGCAGGGCCTGCGTCGCACCTTGCACGAGCGAGGTGCGAGCTTCTTTGCCGACCTTGTGCGGATGACCAGCCATCTTCCGACGGAAGTGGAAGAAGGACTCTGGGAACTCGTGGCCGCCGGCCTGGTCACGGCGGACGGCTTCGACAACTTGCGCGCGCTCATCGATCCACGCCGTCGGCGGGCGGAAGGACGAGAACGTGCGCGCCGTCCGCGCCATGCCACCGGTCGTTGGTCGCTGCTCCGACAGGCCATCAGCCATCAGCCACCGGCGACCAGCTCTGTAGAGAGGGTCGCGCACCAGTTGTTGCGCAGATACGGCGTGGTGTTCCGCGACTTGTTGGGGCGAGAAACGCTGGCATTATCCTGGCGCGATCTGCTGGTGCAGTACCGTCGGATGGAGCTGCAAGGCGAGATCCGTGGGGGGCGGTTTGTGGGCGGCTTTACCGGAGAGCAATTCGCGTTGCCGGAAGCTGTCGAATCGTTACGGGCAATGAGAAAGCGGAACGAGTCGGGTGCTACCTCTCACGACGTCAAACTGTCTGCCAGCGACCCGTTGAATCTCGCAGGAGTCATCTTGCCGGGTCCACGCGTGCCCGCGGTACCGTCGAACTTCGTGGTGTTTCGTGACGGGGCGATGGTGCGAGCCGTTCTAGCCAGGACTAGTCATGAATACCGTCGCGAGGCGTTCGAGACCGAAGCCCTCCAGGGCTTCTCGCAAGTAAGGCCGACGTAGGCGTACTTGCAGTCCGTCGAGGAGGCCGAACGAGAAAAGCCCTGTCGGGCGAGAGGATCGGACGACGTAGCAGGTATTCATGAATAGTCCGGGCTGGGACGGGGGGCTGCGAACAGACCGAACGAGCAGACTGAGTGGAGCGGACGGACTAATCAGGCCCGGCAGGAATAGCGAGTAAGGGGCAACGCGCGCCACGGACCACCCGTTCAGTGGTACTTCCGCGAAGCAGGTCGAACAGGCTGGTATGTCCTTCCGTCATCATCACGATCAGGTCCACATCGAAATCCGCTCCCGCCGCCAAGATCCACTCGACCGGATCGCCCTTGGCGACAAGTGTATCCCACGACCAGCCTGGGCGCTCTGGCTTGGTGACTCTCGGGGGATCGGCTTCCGTCCCAAGATGCACCAGCTCGAATAAGACCTTCTCGCTGCCCAGCATGCTCGCCAGGTCTGCGGCAAGATCGATGGCCGGTTGCGGGTGCGGCTTATGGGCGATTGGGATCAACACCCTGGTCAGATTCGTGCGGCCTGTCTCCGCTGAGACAAACCCCTCGACACCAGCCGGTACAAAGAGCGTTCTGGCATGGGAGCCGCGAGCCACGGGCTCAGCGACCGCGTGGTGCGTGAGACGAGCGAGGCCTTCATGCTGATGAGTAGACAGCACGAGCAGCTCTGTGGGGTGCGCCATCAGCTGTTTGAGGATGGCGCCCGTGGCATTGTCTGCGACGGCGCGGACGCGTTTGATCTGGACGCCCAATTTCGCGACATCATCCTTCGAGCAGCCCTCCTGCAAGACTCCCCAGCGAGCGAGGAGTGGTCGGATGCGAGGGAAGTCCTCGAAGTCTTTTCGTTCAATCGCCGGGTCGACGTGCATCATCGTCAGCTCTCCCTGCGCGAGGCAGGCGAGCTTCACGGCATGGGCGAACGCCGCCGAATCTGCGGCGGAGAAATCAGTGGGATGAAAAATTCGGCGAAATGGGAGCATCGGTGTGTCGATCGTCCGTCAGCTGTCAGCGAGCCAGCATCCGCAACTGTTGGAGCCGGGCTTCATGATCGGACGTCATGAGCGCCTCGAACTCCCCTTGTGCCTTCGCGTGAAAGGCCGCTTGCTGGTCGCTCGACAGTCCCAAGAGGGTGCCGAGCGATGTGACATATTCCCCCTGTCCTCGCGCCAGGTCCTGTTCCACATTCGTCTGGTTCAAGGCCATGAAGGCGGTGAGCTTATATTCTGGATGCAAGAGGCCGTCCTCATTCCACCAGGTGCGCCCGGACGTCGTGCCTGTGACGTTGGAGGTGGTATCCGTGAACTCTTTGGTCGTGCCCTTGAGTGTGCAGCCTGACGCGAACAACATGAGCACCGTGCTGCAGGCCAGGAGCCCGATCCTAACATTGACCTGTTTCATGAGAGAACCTCCTCGGTGTGGAAGGGAACGGCTCCCTTCGTCGTTGATCGGCTCCACTATATCACACGCGGGCTACAGTTCAGCCGGATGTGTGCCGATAGAAGACCTGCGCGGTATGTTGCACCGAGCCTATTAATCGAGGAGACGCCTGATGTCTGTCCAAGCGCTGACCCAAGTCGATCCTACGCAGTTCTTTAACCCGCCCTCTACGAATGGCACGGGGACCCAGCGATTGAATACCCAGGTCAGCGGGATCGCGGTCTCCAACGACTTCTCTGGCCGCCTGAGCGTCACGACGGCGGAAGGTGACACCATCACCCTCTCGGCGGATATTGAATCCGATTTCCGGGCAGTGAACTACAAGTCCCATGTCGAAGGCGATGGCAAGACGGTAGACATTGAAGCGAAATATGCCGAGTATTCACTGAAACAAGAGTTTGGCGTAACGGTCGAAGGTGATCTCAACGAACAAGAGGTCAAGGATCTAGCCAAGCTGTTCCGAAAAGTCGCCAACATCTTCAAGAAATTCTTGAGCGGGCAGGATGACGAGGCCCTGGCCAAGACGGCGAAACTGGCCGAGCGCTTTGGAAAACTGTCATCTCTCTCAAGTCTGGACCTCAGTGTGGACGTGGAACGGTCCGTCACAGTCCTCGCCGCGCAGATCGCCTCCGAAGTGACTGGTCAACCTGTGCTGCCGACGGGCCAGCAACCGCAGATACCTGCCTCGACGTCTCACATCGCTACCCCGGGTGGGGCGCCTTCGGCGGCTGCGGTGATCCCCCAACCGTCCACTGGTACCACGGCGCCCACCCCGTTATCGACCGCAGCACCCGTTGCGATCTCAACAGACGCGACGCACCTCAGTGTCCCTGCGCAGGAGACGCAGCAGCCCAGGTCCCTGGCTCAGCAAGTCTTGGATGCGCTGGAGGAGACCAAGGTGGAGTCGCGCAAGGTCCGAAAGTATCTCCCCGACTTCCTCAAGCACCTGCAGGAGGACTTGCGCAAGGGCCTCCGCGATGAACGCGAAAACAAGACGACGCCGACTAACGAGGTCCAAGCACCTGCCAACAGGAGTGCCTTCTTCGCGTATCAAGCAACAAGTCACACTTCAGTGTCTCTCTCAATCCGAACGTAGAGTAACAACGTCAGCCACAGGGTTGGCGTCAAGTACACGGCGAGGCGTGGGTATCCCACGCCTCGCCGTTGTCGTTTCAGTTCCAGCAGGTTGCGGGAAAAACCATTTCTGCACAGCGGAACTTCGGTGGCCACACGTCTGGGGCAGGCCTGGTCTGTCTGGTCCATCTGGTCTCTCAGGCTGATCTGGTCTATCTAGTTGGTCTGGTTCAAGCAAATAATCGAGCCAGACCGAACAGACCAAATGAACAAGACAGGCTGCCAGGGCGTGCGATCAGTTCACCCACAACCGCTGATACCACTGCTTCTCGATCGGGGCTGATGCCGTCTCGATGTTCATCGTCCGGCGAATGTCGCCGATGTTCCAGCCGGTCAGCGTCGCCAGCGTCTGTGCCTCACGTTCATAACGTTCGCGCAGCTGTTGCCGATAGGCGGTCGCAGCCGGACATTCATCCTGGCCGGCCCAAGGGTGGCGGAGAACATAGCGGGCCTGGAAGGTGGCCCGATCCGACGTTTCCTGGAACACCAGGTCTTCTGGAAAATGCGCCGCATCGTAGCGGACATGCAGTCTGGTCAGGAAGACGTTCTGCGCTTGGCCCATCCCCCTACCCGTCCGCCCAATGTTCTCCTGCCAGAACACCCCCAACCCACGCAGTTCCTCGGCTGAGAGCGGATTGGCGGCGCAAGGATCGCACCAGTTCATGTCCCAAGCATATTCCATGAACACACCGCGCTCGCTCTCACGCTTCACTTGTTGCGTGAAGAGATCGCGATAGAAGTCGCCGAATGTATCTTTCACATAGAGCGGGATCTCCTGCGCCTCCGGTAGGCGCACGGTCCGGTAGTTTGTCGTTTCGACCCGGCCTTGCTTCGTCAGGAAGTAGATGAAGAGTTCCTGCGCGCCATCGGCATTCACTGTGCCAAGACGGATCGGCAACATGAACTTCGGCGACTCGAAGGCAAGCTGGAGCGGGCGCAAGTGGGCCAGGCTGAGTTTCGCTTGTTCACCCAGATTCACCTTGGCCACGAAAAACTTCATCCCCTGTTTCAAATAGCTGTGCAGGACGGACGAGGCTCCGGCTGGAATGCGATAGCCGTTCTCGCTCAGCCAGGTTTCCAACCCGGCGCTCTCCTTCGCGGAGAGGATCAGGATGTCGTACTCACCCACGGTATATTGCGCCTCAACCGTCACGCCTAAGGCACGTTCCCGTTCAGGCCTTGCCGATGCAGCCTGAGGCAGGCTCTTCAACGCGTCCATCGATCGCCGTTCGTAGAGCATGACCTGGCAGGGATTCTCATCGAAGTATTCGACCAGCCTCGGTGCCGAATAGTCGGCTAGGTGTTTCAAGACCGCCGGGTCGCCGATGTGGATCTGCTCCTTCTCCAAGACCGTCGGCACCGACACGACCATGGCGAACTCCTTCACCTCGCCTTTGAAATCGTTCGCCATCGTGATGACCGTCTTGTTGTCGTGGCGCGCGATCACAACCTCTGAGGCCTTGTTGAACAGTTTCGTATCGGCTTTCCCGACATAGAAGCCACAGAAAGCGGAAGCCGACCCGCTCCACACGAGCAGGCCGACGAAGACTGTGAGTGCAGAAACCAGAGTGCGTCTCATAAGGACCTCCTTTGTTGGTGAATGGACAGGGGAACGAGCACAGGGTTGGATGCGGCTGCAGGGCCATGGCCGTTCGATGGTCGTGACCAGTCGTAGCGTGTGCCAGGAATTAGATAGTCAATGAGCGGCACCAGTGGCGCACAGGCGATCAAGCCCCAGAGCGGGCCATTGGGTTTAAATAAACCAAACTGCACATAGAGAGCCGCGAGCGCGACGCATAGTGCGAATGCGACACGGCCCATTCGTGAATCCGGCGTCGTCTTGGGGTCCGAGATCATGAAGAAGGAGAAGATGAGCAGCGCGCCGCTCTCGATTTGATGCAGCGGAATCGTCAGCGGATCGCCGAGCCACAGCGCTCGCATGATGAGCAGGCCGATGTAGAAAGCAAGGAAGGCCAGCGTCACGTCAGCTCGTGCTGCGCGGGTGACGACCAGGCTGCCAAGACATACGATGAGAAAGCCAAACCAGGCCACCTGCCCCCATTGCCCCGGCGAAATCCAGCCGAACCCACAGGCGAGCATAATAACCAGAGCCCAGTTGGTCGGGTTGAAGAGGTGCTTGTCCTTCCAGCGGATGACGAACTTGCTACCGATGGCAATGCAGGCAGCCAGCGCTGCAACTTCGAGATGATTCGTGCGGAGCAGCAGGCAGAGGGAGAGGGCTGAAATCAGCGGGCTGCGGGGATCGAACGATGACAGTTTTAAAAGTCTTGTGCCTGCATATTGGGTAAGCAGTGCTGTCCCAAGGGTGAGAGCGATTTGGAGTACTGACACATCGAAGTGCAGCCAAACCACCCCATACAGAAGCAGAGTGCTGAGGCTGGCGATCTGGTACAGGCGGGGGTCGAGGGAAGAGAGCTGGGTTTTAAGTCGGTCTAGGATCATCCGGCACCTCGTGAGTAGAGGGATAACTGTTCCTACTCAGGGTATGGTGCGAGGGAGGGAATCCTTTCAGAGGGGGGAGTGGGGAGCAGTCAGACCGTCCTTCTTGCTCGCAGAACGCGCACGATGAAGCTGTGCTCGTCCGATGCGCGCAGTAAAGTACGATCTGGCTACTCCCCTATGGGGTGGATGGAATAAAGATTGTGAATCTAGGAAGATGGCTCCTGTGCGCGCGCAACGCGCGGCCTGAGAAGGCCCTCGTTGGACGTCCGCAGTGGGAGATTGAGCGGGACACCCTCTTTGGGAAAAACGAGCAAGCTTGGAGGGGCTATTGATATGTGCGCTTTTGGAATGCGCGCGATTGGGGGTAGCCCCGGCTACCTATGTGGTGGATAAAAGTACGTTTGACTTTGTGGAGGGGCGTAGCTAGGTTCAAATCAATTGGAGTTAGTGTGCATTCATGAATATTTATAGAGGACGCCTTAATAAAGCAGAGCTGCTGTCTTTGCCTGATCACGAACGCAAACTTTTTTGTGCCATAGCGCATCTCCAGAATGAGATCAACATCCTTCTTCGTGCGGTGCTCTGGTCTTCTGATTTCTCATCTGACAATGAGGCGGAGATTCAAGGGCAGGTTTCCACTTCCCTCTTTTTTGTAAAACTACTTGCCGGAAAACTGAGAGAGGGATGGACTCTTCTTGAGAAATTTTTCTTCAGCCACAAATCACTGTCGAACGATTTCCGTGCACATGCCAGTCTCAAACAAAAAGAGGCTCTGGAGGCACTGAGTCGGTATTTCGGGAAAGCAAATGTTATCCATGACGTTAGGACAGATTTCGCATTCCATTACTCACCGGAAGATTTAGATGCCGTTCTTGCAGCAACGCCTGACGAACTCGATCTTTATATCGAGGAAGAGGGAAATGCCAACTCGCTCTATTACTTTGCCGAGATATTAGCGAATCGTGCCGCCCTAGATCGTATTAACGTATTGAGTGGAGAAGATGCTATGGATCGTTTCATTGATGAGGCAGTGACGGTTGCCGAACAATTTACTCGTTTTGGCCAGGCTTTCATGAGTTACGTTATAAAGAGACAAGGCCAATCCATATGGCAAGAGCCAGCAAAACGAGTTCGGTTTTCAAGGTTGCCATCGTTTTCTGAAATGCGATTCCCATGGTTTACAGATACCACTGGTGGACTGAGAAGGAATAAAACGTGCCGGAAAAATTCCAGGAAGAATTGATTGCTCGTAAGTCACCTAGCCCTCAGCGGAATTGAGATGACCAGATGAATCGTCAGGAATATTGGAATCAGGTGTATCAGACCAAAGGGTCGGAGGATGTCAGTTGGCATCAGCGCCGTCCCGACTTGTCGCTGTCGCTTATTGCTGCATCTGGCGTAGGCAAGAATGCAGGCATCATCGACGTCGGCGGCGGGG
>JANYEF010000041.1 GCA_025363325.1 Nitrospira sp.
GGGACCGGCTCCACCACCACCATTACGTCCATTCCACTCTCGATTCGCCGTCTGTTTCGGGACGGGGACGTGACGCTGGTGGTCCCGTTTCTGAGTATCAGCAGTAATTGCGGTGTGACATTGCTCAGCGGTGTCCCCAACCAAACCGGCGGCACATGTCGAACAACCACGATCACAACCAAGAGCGGCAAACAGGTCACACGACTACGCCCCACGACTACCACCGAGAGTGGGATCGGGGATGTCATCCTCCGAGGCCGCTACTATGTGCTCGATGAACATGGCTTAGTGCCGACGGTGGCCGTCACGGCCAAGATCAAGTTCCCAACGGCGGACCGAGACCGTGGATTGGGCACAGGAGAGTTCGATGAGGGGTTGGGCCTCGAGGTCTCCAAGAAGCTGACTGATGCGTGGATCAGCTTTGTGGATCTGGGCTACACGAATCTTGGAAATCTTTCTGGAATCACTCTGCGGAACCAATGGAACTACGACCTAGGGGTGGGGTATTACTTTACCAAAGCTTTATTGGGCAGTGTGTACTATGAAGAATGGACCGCGGCGATCAGTGGTCTGCAAAATCCACAGGATCTATTGCTGGCGATGAATTACACGGCGTCCTCCACGTGGAGGTTCAACGCCTCGATCGCCCGTGGGCTGTCGGACGGGGCCCCGAATTGGGCGCTCACGGCTGGGCTCAACGTTCGGTTCTAGCGGGGTCCCTCTGGCTGACGTCCTGATGAACATGAATGAGGGGCTCTCTGGTCTGACCCAAAAAGCCCCTCTGCTGATGGCTCCTCGAGAAGTGATTAGCGATGCGCCCGCTCCGGTCGCTCAGGCCGCTCAACACGCTCCACTCTCTGCGTGCGCTCCACCCGGTCTTGGTGGAGATCTTGTCGATCGGCATGGCGATCTCCACGATCCTGGCGGAGGTCCTGCCGATCTTGCCGGCGATCCTGTTGATCCTTGGCGAGATCACGGCCATCCTGCCGGACATCTTTTCGGTCGGCGCGAATGTCATTCCGGTCCTGTTGGATTTTATCTGCACTCGCGCCTGACTTGAGGTCTTGTTGCAATCCTTGGCGGTCCTGTCGGATATCCGTTCGATCCGTTCGGATGTCCCGCCGATCCTGCCCAATATCCCGTCGGTCTTCTCGGAGATCCCGACGATCTTGCTGAATATCCCGTTGGTCTCTCCGCAGATCCTGTCGGTCCTGCCCGAGGTCTCCGGAAGGGGGCGTGGATTGCGCAAAGGACGTGCTCACAGCGAGCAAGACGGTTAAAAAGACGGCATTACTGATGTTCCGACCCTGTGTCTGCATACGATCCTCCTTTTTGTGGATGGCTAGTTGCTTTTCATGAAGCCAAGGCCCGTTCATTTGTTACACACTCTAACGCACATTTACCGCCTTGACGAGCTTCTGTTCAGTTACTTTTTCTCTCAACGGTGGATGAGGTAGCCGATACTTGGAAGGCCATGTTACTGGAAACCCGTTATCCCAAAAAGAACCGATTAGGGAAAGATGGTACCTATTATTATTTTTTCGTTAAGCAACTCTCTGCCTTGCAGCAAGAGTCGCGAAGATCGTCTACTGTGGGAAGCCGATTGTGCTCATTTTGTGCTCAACTCCAGCTCATTCCAGCCCACTCAGGCCTATTCCAGCCAAAGTTCGGATTTCGCACAAACCTTGGCTGGAGGAGCGTCGTGGAAACGGTTTCCTAAACCGTTTGTCGGGCATCTAGGCCGCCAGAGCAACTCCTTGAATTTCAAAGCGGAGGAGAGGGCCCAACGACGGTTGGATCGCTTGCCCTCTACTGCTCGCATAGTTTCTTTGACGCGAGACGTGGTTGGACTGGTCCATCTTGTTTATCTGGTCTATTTGGTCTGTCTTGTTGGCCGGACCGGAAAACCCATCAGGCGAACCAAAGAAACTAGAGAAACCAGATAGACCAGACGAACCAAATGAACCAGATGAACAAGAGCGACGAGCGAGACGGGCTAAACGGGGAGGGCCTGGTGGTTTTCCAACTGCGCACCTCGAAATAGGCTCTTCCAATTCTCTGAACCTCTCTTGAGGGGAGTGGCCAAGGTTGCCCTCTACTGCGCGCATCGAACGATATAGATGTTCCCTCCAAGCTTGCTCGTTTCTCTCTAGGGATGGGGGCTGACTGATCTTCCACTGCGCGCGTCCAACGAGGGCCTTCTCAGGCCGCG
>JANYEF010000055.1 GCA_025363325.1 Nitrospira sp.
CATGGCAAGTCTCCTTCTTCGATCTGAGGTTAAGTTTGCGTCAACCAAGTCTCTCTTCGTCGCCGGTTGTCTTCTTCGCTGCTATCACGTAGTCATCCGAGCCCTACCGTTCTTACATGACGTTCTTCAGATGCATCCGACGAGTCCATCTCATATTGAAGTTCGCCAGTACGGATAACGAGTTCCAGTCCATGAACAGCCCTCGGCGAGAAACCTACTGCTAAGGAGGGGCGCTCTAGTTGGTATGGCTCGCGACAAACTGCTGGCGCAGGCAAAGACGATTCACCGGCGAGGGATAGAGCTTGGGGAGGCTTCTAAGCGTAGAAGAAACGAGATCGATCTGTTTCACATAGGTACGGCAGTGGGCGCAGGACGCGAGATGCAGGCCGACCCGGACTTTGGTCAGGATGGGAAGGCGGTCGTCCAGATACTCGGAAGCTTGATTTGTGAGATCACGGCAAGTCAGTCCGCTGTGGATCCATTGTGAAGGATGGTCTTTCATACAGGGGTCCTCTAATTGAGCCGTCACCCCTGAGTCATTCTATTCCCAGGTTCCTTACACTGCCTTCTTTCCGCCCCCGATCCCGATCCCGCAGGATGCTCAAAATGTTCGTTCAGCAAGGCCGCAGCGAGTGAAGAGCTGAGGCGTACCCTCTGGGGTACGTTGAGGGTCTGAACGATGCGAGAACGACGCTGGCGGACGTTTTCAGCATCCTGACAGATAGGTCTCGACTGCCGCCCTGACCCGCTCCCGAGCCCGGTGGAGCCGAACATAGAGATTGGTTTCCGTGATCTTCAGCATCTCGCAGACTTCCTTGGCTTCTACCCCTTCCACATCGCGGAGAATGAGCACGTCTTTTAAGGTCGCCGGCAAGGCCTCAATGGCCCGCTGCATCGCATTCACGGCTTGCTGGCTGGCCATGATTTTCTCCGGGGTCTGGTCGTCCCAGGGCTGCGGCGGGAAGGCCCAGTGCCCGGCCCACTCACCGGTCTGTTGGAAACGGGAGGGATCGACTGCTTCCTCATTGTCATCGTCGTAGGACTCGAAGGCCGAGAAGGTCGTATGGCGCTTCTCGCGGACGCCGCGATCCTTGGCCTTGTGGATCAGAATCCCGCAGATCCAGGTGCGAAGCGACGACCGGCCTTCGAAGCGATCCAGACTTTGGATCACCGTCATCCAAGTGTCCTGCACGACTTCTTCCGCTACTTCCCGATCGGCGACATAGCCCATGGCCATTCTGATGAGCGCACCATGCTGTTGGTTGACCAGTTCATCGAAGGCCTCCTCGTCACCACGCCTGAGCCTCGCGATAAGTGTGTCCTCGCTCTTCGCGGGACCTGACGGCCTGGCAGCCTGTGACCTCCGGCTGGCCGATGAGGTGTGACCAATGGACTTTGTATAGGTGCTGGCGACTGCGTTCATGACCGGCCTCCAATTCGTAGCATCTCCGTGACAAAGATTGGAGCGCTCATAAGGGTGACTTGTGATTGGGGGAAGTTATTCAGAACCTCAACCCCCCTGGCATCAATGAAATCGACATGGGAACAATCCAGATGCACGGCTTTCTGCTCTCGGAGAAGCACTCGGCACTCTCCATCGAGCAGCGCGGCCCACTGTGCGGTAATCTTGCCCTCCAACTTCAGGAGCACGTCGCTCCTGCTTTCTTGAATCTTCGTAATCTTGAGCATCATCTCTACCTCTCCTTTGTGTTCGTCTGATGACCGGGTATTCAGCAATAGCGATGCCAAACTACTTGAGTCGCAGACAGAACAGCGTAAGTGTTTGATGTAGAAAGATGAGATGAGGAGTTTTCAAGACGGAGACGCGGGTAACCAGCAGGAGTCAATTCCTAAAATATTGGGAGCTTCCCAATTAGTTGGGAGTATTCAATGGGAAAAGAGCTAGTGGCTGATGGCGTATCGCTTATGGCAGGGAAAAACAGAATGAGCGGAAAATGCGAACCACGATTCAGAGGAAACGATGAACGACTTCTCTCAACGCATCACTCTTCACGTCTCACTCTTCACGTCTCCCGGCTTCACGCGCTCGATGCCGAGCTTCTTCATGCGGGCCTCGAGGGTGGTGGGATTGAGGCCGAGGATTTTGGCCGCGCCCTTCTCACCGCTCACGCGCCAGTTCGTGTGCTCCAAAACGTCGACGATATGCTGCCGCTCCATCTCTTCCAGGGTCAGCGTCTTCGCCACGGCGGACTTGCCGTTCGACGGCGAGAGCCACTCGATCGGTTCCAACTCCGATCCTTCGCTCAAGATGACCGCGCGCTCGATGATATGCTCCAATTCGCGAATGTTTCCCGGCCATTGGTAGCGCTGAAGAGCCGTCATCATCCGCTCCGGAATCCGGTCGATCTTCTTGGCGAAGTTCGCCGCAAACTTGCGTATGAAATATTGCACCAGCAGCGGGATATCGCCTTCGCGCTCGCGCAACGCGGGCAGATGAATCGGAAATACGTTCAGGCGGTAATACAGGTCGGGGCGATAGTGGCCGGTCTTCGACTGCTGTTCGAGGTCCCGGTTGGTCGCAGCGATCACCCGTACATTGATCTTGAAGGTCTGCGTCCCACCCACCCGTTCGAATTCCCCTTCTTGCAACACCCGCAGCAACTTGGATTGCAGGTCGAGCGGCAGTTCCCCGATCTCATCGAGGAAGATGGTCCCCTTGTCGGCCAGCTCGAAGCGACCCATTTTTTGGGTCAGCGCGCCGGTAAAGGCGCCTTTTTCATGGCCGAACAGCTCGCTTTCGATCAAACCGGCTGGAATGGCCGCGCAGTTCACCTTCACAAGAGGCTTACTTTTCCGTGGGCTCAAGTTGTGGATCGCCCGTGCGATCAACTCCTTACCGGTCCCGGTCTCGCCGGTGATCAACACAGTCGAATCGGTCGGCGCCACGCGTTCCACGTTTTTCAGCACCTTCTTGAGTGTCGAGGACGAACCGATCAACTCTTCGAAGTTATGCGTCCCCTTGATTTCTTCCTGAAGGTAGACGTTCTGCGCCTCCAACCGGGCTTTTTCCTGTTCCATCAACACCTGCTCGGTAATGTCGAGGAACATCGTGCGCGTGTAAGTGCCGCCGGGATCGGGACGCGACCACCACTTCATCCAAAGCGGTTTACCGTTGTCTTTTCGCCGCAGTTCCAACACCACGCCGCTGGTGTCGATGCCCTTGCCGACGGAGGCGAACGCTTCCTTCAGTCGCCGTTGTGCGTCAGGTGTATTGGGAACGAAATCCCTGCCGTAGAGGCCATCAACCTGATCCGCCGTGATGCCCAGGGACCTCATCGCCGTGCGGTTGACGCGGAGCAACTTTGAATCGAGCCCCTCGTAGACATAGGCGATCGGGGCCTCGTCGAACAGATCGCGCAGCCGCTCCTCGTTCTCCTTGATCTGCGCGTCCATCTGTTCTCGTTCCAGCTCGGCACCGGCCCGGACGCCGAAAATCTTGAACACGGACAGCACGCGAGGATCGTCGTGCATCGGCTTGGTATCCATCACAGCAAGGTGGCCCATCACCGTGCCAGAGCGATCCGAGACAGGAATCGCCAAATAGCTCTCGACCCCCAGCTTGGCGAGATCTTCCCGATGCTCTGGGAATAAGTCCTGTACCTTCTCGGGAAACAGACACACTTCTCCGGCCAACACCCGTTCGCAGGGCGTATGAGGCAAGTCGTATTCGAAGTTGTCGAGAAACCCATCACCCTTCCAGAAGGCCAGGGTCCGCACGCGGGCGCGATTGCCTTCGACGAACTTGGAGACAAAGGCATACTTGGCTTGCAGGGCTTCGGCCAGGCTCTTCACCAGGGAATTGAAAAATTCCGCGCCGGTTGTCGCAGCCGTCCCCTCGTCGATCTTCCGCAGCGTCAGGTCACTCTTACGCATGGCGCGTTCGAAAAGCAGCCGCTCGAATTCCGCTGCGGCTCTCGTCGCGAAGATACCGAGAATCGACGTCGCGCGCAGGTGATCGAGCATCGGCTTGGAATCCATGATGGCCAGATGTCCCACGACCCGATCGGAGGAGTCCACGATCGGGACGCCGCAGTAGCTTTCGACGCCGATGTCTTGAATCAGCTGGACGTGGGGATACAACGCACGAAGCTGGTCCGGGTGGTGGACACATTTGCGCGTTAGAACGGTCTCACAGGGGCCTCGCGCCGGCACGTCGAACTGCGGAAGCGGCCGGCCCTTGCCCCAGCCCGCCTTCGAGCGAAACTTGGTCCCATCCTCGCTGAGTTCGGAGATATAGGCATAGTCCACGCCGAGCGCGGACGCCAGTTGCTGCACGAGCGAGGAGAAAAACTGTTCACCGACTTTTGATTCGACGCCTTCGACGATTTCCTGAAGCACCATGCTGGTCTGGGCCAGATCGCGAGTACGGGCCGCGACCTGCTGTTCCAACTGCTCGTGGGATTGTCGTAGTGCCTGCTCCGCTTGCTTCAGTTCCGTAATATCGCGAGAGACCACCAGCAGCTTCTCAGGCTGGCCGTCCTTGTCGAGAATGGCTGTGATGGAGACGTCCCACCACTTGGGGATCTTCGTGTGCCTCGTCGGGAAATAGCCGGTAAACCGTCCCACCTGGCCCTGCCGCGCCTGTTCGATCGCGGCCCTCGCGTGCTCCCGATCCTGCCCGTCCCAGAACTCGACCCAGGGCGAACCGACCAGTGGACCGAAGTCGAAGATTTCCAGCGCCGTCATCCCATGGACATTCATGGAGAGCAGATGCCCCTTGAGATCGAGCACCTTGATGCAATCGTGACTGCTTTCGATGAGACGAGCGGCGAACTCCTCGCTGCGCCTGAGGGCTTCTTCGAGATGGGGAAAGGACATCGGCATCACCCTGTGACGGGGCTCGATGGGTAGGCGGAACAGCGCTGAAGTCTAGCACCGGGGAGGAAAAAGCTGCAACTACGGGCAAGTCGGTAAGGATCTTGTACAATCGAGGGAAGGATCATGCGGGCGGTATCATACTCGGCATTCCTAACGCCGCAAGCGTGCGAGCCCACATTATTCACGAAGGCTTCTACTGCAACCGCCGATACGCCGCTTCGACAAGCCTAACGGCGGGCGGGCTCGCCGCTCGGTCGGTCAACATACTGTTTCAAGTATACCTCCCTCCCTCACGGCTCCACGCACCCGTCTCGCGTGGCGTCTCGGCGGTTTCGTCACGAACCCTCGTGAATAATGTGGGCTAGTACTCATGGCGATACGATCTGTATGGCATGTCCATCTGGATCGCGAACCTGAAATCCCTTGGTGAATCCTAAGGCCTTGTCCGGCAACGTGACGACTGCGGATGAGACGAACTGTGCCGTCGCCCGCAGCGTTGCCGCTGCCGCTTCTACATCGGGCACCACCAGCGTCGTTTGCCAATGCCAGAGATCGGTCGGATGGGAATCAATCGGGAACGGCCTTCCTGCAGTCGGCAGTTGATACTCCAAGAACTCTACACCGGGCGGGCCCGTCTGCGGATTCAGGCCGGTCACGCGCGCGCGGACGCCGGGCAGGCTATCGAGATGTTCCTGTTCGATCCCCATGTTGAACGTGCCGCCCGCGACGGTCATGCCGAGCAGGTCACGGTAGAATGTGATGCTGTTTTCGGTGCTGCGCACCGTCATCGCCGTATGGTCGATGCCGAGGAAGAGATCTTTAGTCGGCTCATGCCAGACAGGGTTGCCTTTGCCTTCCGGGAACCAGAGCAACTCTAAGTTGTGTCCGTCCGGATCTCGAAACTTAATGGCTTGGATGCCGGCAGCAGCGGGATTCGAGATGGGTATCATCTGCGGCCTAGGCGAGATCTGCCGGACATGGTGCATGCGCAAATGCGCCCAGGCCGCTTCCATGTCGCGCACGACGATGGCAACGTGTTGGAACCAGAGATCGTTACTGTAGGACGGCACGGGAATCGGCCGCACGTCCGGCGGTGCCAGAAACTCGATCAGTTCAAGCTGTTGCTCTCCTAGCTGCATCCGAACGACACGCACCCGCACGCCGAAAATGCCCCAGAGCTGGTCGTATTCCGGCCCATCTACTTCCACATCGCTGACTGGCTTGAACGCCAACACATCTGAATAGAACGCCACCGAGCGATCTATGTCCGAGACCGTCATCCCGATGGACTCGACCGCCACGACCATGCCGGTGTTACCGGCGAAGAGGGGAGTGGCAGCGGCCCAACACATGAGCGTGACGGTCAGCCAGAGGCCGACGAACACTTTTCTTGCGCTCATTCGCTTATCTCACTTGCTCGATGCCGGCGCCGACCAAGGCTGGACTGGCTTGCCTCTCCGGTTCTTCTTCCGCCAGCGACAGGGTGGCTGGGCGAACGGTCCTGAACTGGACAAGATCCTTTGAAAAGAGCAAATCGAGCGTCCAGTCCAAGGCCACGCGGACCTTTTTTTCAAATCGTGGCAGTTTCATCAAGTAAATCGTCCTCCAAAGCCACCAGGCAATGAAACCTGAAAAGTTCACCCCCAGAATGTTGGCCACGCCGGTCCGTTTCCCGATGGGGGCCAGTAGCCCGAGCGTCGAGAATAGGAACGGCTTCTTCCGGTCGCCTCGAATGGCTGCCAGGATATTCTGGGCCGCCACCTTCCCTTCGCGCAGCGCATGTTGCGCGGTCGGAGGGTGGGGTCTCCCGGTTTTGCGATCCGGCACGACCGCACAGTCGCCGAGAGCCCAGACGCCAGGCCACTCGGGAACTTCCAGGCATTCGTTGACAAGGACCCGGCCCCGCTGTTTCGCGCAGGATAGTGTGTCCAAGAGGGAGTTCGGGGAGGTCCCAGCCGTCCAGACCAGCGTGTTGGTCGTAATCGTCGTGCCGTCGCTGAGCGTGACTTCGCGATCCGTCACGGCGGTGACTTTACAGTTCGAATGGACTTCCACATTTCGCTCCACGAGTTTTCGCTGTGCGTAGGCGCCGAGTTTCTCTCCGAGTTCCGGCAAAATCATCTTCCCCGGATGGACAAGGATGACCCGAAGCATGTCCTCCCGAAGATGCGGATAGAAGCGCACCGCCTCCCGAAGAAAGTCATTGATTCCGGCGATGGTTTCGACCCCGGCGAACCCTCCTCCGGCCACGACGAAATTCAGTAAGGGAGCGCGGAGGGGCGCGCAACATTCGAAGTCCGCCTCTTCCAAATTCGCGATCATGCGGTTGCGCAGAAAAATCGCGTCATCCAGCGATTTCATCGTGAGCGCGCGGTCTGCCAAGCCGGGGAGGTTGAAGAAGTTCGTGGTCGACCCGAGGGCCAGCACCAGGTGGTCGTACGGCAGCGAATGGCAATGTTCCTCGTGACCATGCGACAAGCCAACTCGTTTATTTACGAGGTCGATGGATTCGATGTCTCCGTGGAAAAACGTCACCCGACGCAGTAGCTTGCGGACTGGGCTGACGATATTCGTGATGTCGAGGTCGCTGGCCGCCACTTCGTGCAGCATCGGGGTAAAGAGAAAAAAGTTGTCGCGGTTGACGAGGGTGACGTCCAAGTTGGCTCCTCGCGCAAGCGCCCGTTCGAACTCCAGCGCGGCATACATCCCGCCGAACCCACCGCCCAGAATCAGTACTCGTGGCTTCCTGTCAGACATGGTATTCCTTTCCGATTAGCTCCCAAGCCGTTCTAAGAGATGGTCGCCCACTCGCAGGGCATTGGCAATGATCGTCAGCGAGGGATTCACCGCTGAGCTCGACACAAAGAAGCTCGCATCGACGACGTAGAGATTCTCCAGATCGTGCGCCATGCAGTTCACGTCGAGCACAGAAGTCTGTGGATCACGCCCAAACCGCACCGTTCCGCACTGGTGGGCCGTGCCCGCAATCGGAATTTTCTTTCCGAGATAGAGGTGCGTCGGCAGCAGATGGTCCTCGCAGCCGATATGATTGAGCATGCTCTTGAGCTTCGCGGCTAAACGCTGGTGAGATTCCAGATTGTTTTCCGTGTAGGCCAGCGTGATACCACCGTCTTTGCCGACGAGCACACGATTGTTGGGATCGGGCAGATCTTCCGAGGTCATCCAGAAGTCGAGCGAATGTTTAGCCATCGCGTCGAGGGCCTTGCCAGGCGTAAAGGCCGGCGCACCGGCCCGAAGCGATTCCAAATCTTGCTTCCCGATCATCGAAATATGGCCCATGGGATAGTCCCACTCCGCCGACGGATAGTAGAAATCGTTGAGGCCGATGGTCTTCTGGAACACGGTCGGGTTCGGCCGCTTGGAGATCGCGAGCATCGCCGAATTGTTGTGGCACATGTAGTGCCGACCGACGACGTCGGAGGAATTGGCCAGACCGTTCGGATGTTTGTCGTTCGCGGAGCGCAGTAACAGTGCCGCCGAGTTGATCGCGCCGGCTGAGACGACGACGATGCTTCCCTTATAGGTCTCCTTTGTGCCGTTTCGTTCAACGTAAACGGTGGTGACCTCTCGTCCCGACGCATTTGTTTCTAATCGAGTGACCAATGCACCAGTGATCAATGACACATTGGGATATTGCAACGCCGGATCGACACAGACCACTTGAGAATCAGCCTTCGCATTCACCAAGCAAGGGAAACCGTCGCAGGTACTGCAACGGATACAGGCGCTCTTTTCCTTTTGTTCTTCGTTCAGCATCACCCCCACCGGCAGGTGAAAGGGCTTGTAGCCGCACTTCTGCCAGTCGTCGTGCAGTTCTTGGATGCGCGGTTCGTGCGTGAGGGCGGGATATTTGTACGGCGCGCTGGCCTTCGGTTCGGTCGGATCTTCACCGCGAGTGCCATGGACGTGATACAGATGCTCGGCCTGCGTGTAATAGGATTCAAGGTCGTCGTAGCGGATCGGCCATTCCGGGGAGATGCCGCCGTGATGCTTCACTTCGTTAAAGTCTTGTTGCCGCATGCGCAGCAGCGCCGCACCGTAGACTTTTGAATTCCCACCAACGTTGTAGTGAATGCCGGGGTGAAACGTGCCCCCATCCTTATCGCGCCAGGTTTCCTTCGCCTTGTACTTGTTGTCGATGAAGACGGACTTGGAACTCCAGTTGTCCTTCTCACGCGGCAGATAGCCGCCACGCTCTAAGAGGAGAATCTTCTTCCCCGACGGGGCCAGCTTGTATGCCAGCGTCCCCCCGCCTGGGCCGGTGCCGATAATGATCACATCGTAGTGAGTGGACATGGGAGGTAGTCGGGGGAAGGGGCGCAGTCTTACAAAATGGAGAAGGAGGTGGCCATGTGCCCTTCTTGCTCGCAGAGCCCCCACGATAAAAAGGATTGGAAGGACACCCACATTGGTCCTGTGCTCCCGGAACAGAGGGGGGATGGAACCTGATGGATCTTCTGTGCTCGCGCAACGCGCGGCCTCAGAAGGCCCTCGTTGGACGCGCGCAGTAGAAGATCCATCAGCCCCCATCCCTGAAGAGATAACGAGCGAGCTTGGAGGGAGCACTTTATACAGTTGAAGGTCGCTCGATGGGTAAGAGCGCGCGAAAGGGAGCGAGGCGGCAGGTTATGAGTGATAGAGAGAGGCTCTGTCACTCATGAATGAGGGTCGAGAAATCCGGATAGGAGCGACAAGCACGTCAAGCCAGTTACATCTGAAGCACGGGCCGTCAGATCGAATGAGAAGGGGGCGGCTCGGTCCGCGCTCTTGGGACTTTTCTCCCACAGTGAAGGATTCTGCCTTCGTAGGAGCCTGCCAACGCAATTGACACTCATCGAACAAGACACATGAGAGGCCTGATGTCTTTCTCTTGAAAACATAGACGAAGTTCTCCTGGCACTCCGCTTGCTCACTGCTCCTCACCTGTCGGCTGTACCCAGCTCGTCTCGATGATCACACAGGACGTGTACGTGTGTGATGTGCATCATCGTATCGAGGCGTGGGGCCTACCGATGAGAGACACTCTGGACACTCACATAAAGGAGAGAACCATGAGACGCTCCATGAAAGGCATGTGCTTCCTGCTGGCGGTGATGGGACTGCCACTGACTATGTCGGTGGAGTCGAGTCACGCCCTATCCAGTTTTGGCAGACAGACCGACGTGGCCTGTCAGGCCTTTAACGGGACCACGCCGTTTGCCGATAACAGTTGTGCCCTCTGTCATACGTCTAACAGTCCTTC
>JANYEF010000085.1 GCA_025363325.1 Nitrospira sp.
CACTGGCAGCCACACCGCACCGCGTGCCGGACCGTGGTCCTCGTGCACGGACTTGAAGGCTGTAGCGAGTCGCACTATAAGCGCGGCATCGCCGCGAAAGCCTATCGCGCGGGATTCAATGTCATCCGCATGAACCAAAGAACCTGTGGCGGGACCGAGCATCTGACGCCGACGCTCTACAACAGCGGCTTGAGTCAGGACTATCGAGCCGTCGTCCATGAATTGGCGCGCGTGGATGGATTAGATCGCATCTGGCTTGCCGGCTATTCGCTGGGAGGGAATCTCGTTCTGAAAGCAGCCGGAGAAGCAGGCTCGTCAGAAGCAGCGTTGGCCGGCGCGATCGCGGTCTGCCCGACTATCGATCCGACGCAATGCGCCAAAGCCTTGGAAGCACCTCGGAACTGGCTCTATCACTATCATTTCTTGACCCAGATCAAAAGGCGTATGCGACGGAAAGCGGTGCTCTTTCCTGGCCAGTGGAATCTCACCGGACTTGACCGCATTCGCAGCCTCAGCGAATTCGACGACCGCTACACCGCCCCGGACGGGGGATACGCCAGTGGCGCCGACTACTACGATCGCTCAGGCGCATGCCGTGTGCTCAATGCCATCGCCGTCCCCACCCTCATCCTCACGGCACAAGATGATCCATTTATTCCCTACTCCATGTTTACGGTGCCGCTGATTCAGCGCCACCCGAAGATTCGAGTGATTGCTCCTCGCCACGGGGGCCATTGCGGGTTCTTTCACAGGGCGCCCAACGGAGAAGATCCCTACTGGGCAGAGAATCGGATTGTGGATTTCCTGCAGGAACGTATGGAGCCCACCCCAATCGAAATCGCTAAATATCAATGAGCGTCGGGCTAGGCCAGCGCTGCGACGGCAAGGCGTAACCGCTCGGTCAGCTCCGTCGCCGAAGTCGGTTCTTCCGGGGGGCGCGCGACTTCGATCGGCTTTCCGATGATGACGCGCAACCGCGGGAAGCCGATTCTGCCCCGCGAGAGGGCCCGTGCCGTGTCGACGAGGCGGACCGGCACAAGCGGCGCGCCTGTCACGAGCGCTGCGTGCGCGGCACCTTGCTTCCATACACGGTCGCCGCGGACAGCACCCTGCGGGAAGATCACGACCGCCTGTCCTGCAGCGAGGGCCTGTAGCACCCGCGCGGCAGCGAGGTAGTCGCCGTGGCTACGCTCAATCGGGATCGCACCGAGGCCGTCGAGCGCCCACGCGAGCAGTCGGGACCGCCAAAGCTCCGCCTTCGCGAGGAAACGCAGTTCCCGCGAGATTGCCGCCCCGAGGACGATCCCGTCGAGCCACGAATCATGATTCGGAGCGACGACCGCAGGCCCGGTCACGGGGAGGCGATCGGCGCCGACCACCTCGAGTCGATAGACGGCGCGCACCAAGCCACCGAAGAAATGGCGAACCTGCGCATAGGTCGGAGCGGAAAACGGCATGAGACCTTCCTGTGCGCTGAACTCCGAAACAATGCGATTCGTGATTGGTACCGTGATTCCAACAGCAAGAACGGGGCCATGCCACTTGAGCACCGATCCGCCGTCCACTTGTAGAAAATTTCCGGACTTGAAATTGACGAATGAAGGGACCGCGGTAGAAGTTTGTGGAAATTTGCTACAGACGCAGTAACCGAGCTGTGGACGAAAGGCCGCCAGGATTCCCGGAGATTACAGCTCATCGCCTCTTCTCAGCAGGCTGCGGAAAAACATGTGGGCATGCCAGAATTTCGATGGCCTACACGTCTGGGACAGGAGCGCAGGGCAGGCGAGACGAGCGGGACGAGCGAGACTGGCGGGAAAGGAGAGACACTCGGAATCAGGGCTTGCACGTCGCGCGCTTGTCAGGGCGGTGGGATCTGACTGAGAACCTCCCGCTCCGCATCAAGCCAATCGTCGAGCGCAGATCCATTCCGGTACCCTCGCTCACTGTAGAGCTCATAGGCCCGTTTCGCGATCAAGCTCGGGAGGTCATCGCAGGGCGACAGCGGCAGTATGAGAAATTTCTGCGCCGCAGGCCCGTTGGGCTGCTGCTGGGGAGCCGGTGCTTTCCGGCCCGGTGATGTCGAACGAATGCTGACTGATTTCATGGCTGTCTCCTTCCTTGAATTACACGGATGACACACTCAGGGCAGCACGCCCTCCGCGGCAATCACCGGGAGGGGGGCGAATGGACGATCGAGACAGGTCAAGGGGAACGCCGGTCGCCGGTCGATCCGCCGGAGGGTTTCGGTAATACGTTCCGGCTTGCCCCAGTCGCTCCAGAGCACGCCGGGCAGTTCGACGACCGCCAGTGTCTCCGGGACGCGCTGCAGTAGGTCGGATGAGAAATTCTTTGCCGGCATGTTCCGATAAATCGCTTTGAGGGCGCGCCCCTCCTCGGGCCCTCCGATGGCCCGGCTCAGCCGCTCAAAGAGCGGCATCATGTCCGGCAGGCATTGCCAGCCCAGCGTCCAGAGCCGCTCCACCTTGGCTGCGAACACCAGCGTGCTCCAGAGCGCGCCTGCCCGTAAGGCGGCATCGGCCTGAGCTGCGTCGGGCTTTTCCAGAAATGAGTGGACGGCCTGGACCGGTTCGCCCGGCAGGTCGGCGAGGGATTGGCTTGGCTGGATCCACCCATAGTCCAGTTCCAGCCGATCAGGTGCGACGCCCAGCATTACCACCCGATCAGGTTGCGACTCGGCGATCCGGACCGCACGCTGGACCGCTTCGAGGAACCGGTCTTTGGGATAGACAAAATGATCCGACGGGTAGAGCACCACGGTAGCCTGCGGGGCCCTGGCGCGGATATAGGTCAGCGGCAAGAAGACACCGGCCGCCGTGTCGCGATTGGCCGGCTGAAAGTGAATCGTGCTGCCCCTTCTGCCATCCAGTTGTGCCATCGCGTCGCGGCGGTGGCTGTGCGCGACCACCGTCACGATGCGATCCGGCGGCGTGAGTCGGCTCGCCCGGTCCAGCGTGTGTTGGAACATGGAGCGCGTACCGACGAAGGCGCAGTACTGTTTCGGTGTGGGCCGGCCTAACCAGCGATGCACCAGCGCGCGCAGCCGCGTGCCTTCACCGCCTGCCAGGATGATCGACCAGAGTTGATCCGCTGTACGATGTGGACTCACGATGTCCGACCTCCCTGATTGTCTCAGTCAAGAATCACTCACCGAGTCATGCCTGTTCCCACTCCACGCAGCCATCCGATGTATTGAGGCCCTGCCGGTGGTCGTGCGCGCACTCGTGCCGACCCCGAGCCCTTCCCTCGGTTGGCCAGAATGTCGCGATCCACGCAGTCGCCGCAGTTGACACAACGCCAGAGCGTCACCGGTGTGCCGGCGATGTCCCGCTCCAGGGACGCCGTGTAGCTGAGGACCAGCAATCCGCCGCAGCGCAGGCAAGATTCACCAGGCGGAGCCGATGCGTGGTGGCGCGGGTCCTGGTCTGCTGTCTGATGGGAGGTGTCGATGTTCGGAGAGCCTGCGTGTAGGATCATGGCGACGTTCCGATCTCTCTGAAGTACTGTTGCACTGTGTCTCGGACCTTCCTGAAACACTCAGGGCAGTAGGTATGGGTGAGCGCGATCTCGGTCGGATCTATGCCATGGGTCTCGCGATACGTCCGCTGCGTCAGCCAGCAATCGAGACCAGGGGGAAATCTCGTATCGTCACGAATGAGTCCGCAGAGACAATAGACTGGGAGCAGCGTCGGTGCGATGAACGTCTTGCTCATCGGAGCGGAAGGCGCCTCACGAGTGGTCTGAGCGAACGGTTCACCAAGAGACATACGCCACCTCTTTCATTCGTCCGCCAGACAGGGAACAGTTACGCAGCAATGTGCTGAGCCTTAGGAGGGATACTTATAAGAACACGCAGCCGTTTGTGGAACTGGGGATTCCCCCAGTTCCACTCGAACAACTTACTAGCGTCAAATGCTAGTGTCCCGTCTCAAAAGTCAGGTTAAGGGGCCCTCCGGAGGGCCTTTTTGATGATCGCGGCGGGTTCTTTGGTCCAGACGAACGGGGTCGGGTGGTCATTCCAGCGTGTGATGTACCGCTGAATATGCGTGATCAACGCGCGCACCGTATCGAAGGACCCGCGGCGCACCGACTTGCGTGTCAGGATACTGAACCAGGCTTCCACCATGTTCAGCCAGGAAGCCCCGGTCGGGGTGAAGTGAAAGTGTACCCGGGGATGGGCCGCCAGCCACGTCCGAACATCCGGAGTCTTATGCGTCGACGAGTTATCGAGGACGACATGCAGCTCTCGCGTCCGATACTCCCGCGTCAGCACGTTCAGAAATCGCAAAAAGTCGGCGCCGGTATGCCGGGCGCTGCACTCGCCCACGACCGTGCCCGAGGCCACCTCCAGCGCGGCATAGAGACTCGTCAGTCCGTTCCGACGGTAGTCATGCGTCTGCCGGGCCGGCACGCCCGGTCGCAACGGCAGGATGGGTTGCGTGCGGTTGAGCGCCTGGATCTGGGTCTTCTCGTCCACACTCAGCACGACCGCGTTGGTCGGTGGATCCATATAGAGCCCAACGACGTCGTGGATCTTCTCCTCGGCGGCCGGATCCGTACTGAACTTGAACGTTTCGATCCGGTGCGGCTTGAGATCGTGGGCCTGCCAGATCCGATGGACGGTGCTATGCGACACGCCGACCTCTGCGGCCAACTCGCGCGCGCTCCAATGGCTCAAGCCCGAGCCGGGAGGCCGCA
>JANYEF010000099.1 GCA_025363325.1 Nitrospira sp.
TTCTTCTCGCTTCGCTGACAGCAGGGACCATCGGCTTTCTCTGGTTCAAACTTCTGGCGGGACCCGAAACGACAGGTAGCAAGAGGACTTTAAGGGGCACGGCCACTTAAGCTTCTTTCTGAGGAGGGAATCATGAGCAGCCATCGTCAAAATAAATTGGTCCACGAAGGGCCGTGCACCGCCGAAGTTATAGTGGACATCACCCAGCCGGGCGCCACACGTTCTATCATTCGTTGTGGGTTGACAATCAACGAACGGTCTGTTGACAGGGCTGCGGACAAAACGTAGCCTGACACCGCCTTTCTTTCCTCATTCACTTCGAGGGGTTGTCGCATGACGGAGCCTGAGATTACCAAACCGGATCCCGGCGAGCTTATCCGGAAGCTGCACGAGCGGCCACAGATGCCCTTGGCCGAGTGGCTGCAAGCCCCGGCGCACGTACACTACAAAGCGTTTCGTATGACCGATCCACCGGTGCAGCGGCCGGCAAGTCGTGACGAGTTCAGATCTCTCCTCGAGGCCTTCAAGATCTCTGCGGACGCGATGGTCATTCATGACGGGTTTGGCTATGGCGTGAAGACGGCGACGAGCGGCGAGCGGCTGATCCTGATCTGGCAAGCGCACACAGAGTACTACAGTTATCAAACCTGGCACATTCCCTCCGACCACGGCGGGGAGGTGACCTTTGGCCCGATGACCTTCCCGCAGTACCGGTCTCCCAGCACGCCGCTCGGTGCGGAAGTGTGCCGTCTGGATATCCTGCTGATGATCACACCATTGCCGACCAGTGAGGCGTTGCGCCCTCTGCTTCCCGGCCCGGTCCTGTATGGCAGTCGGATTCTCGATGAGGAGACCTCGCTGGTCACCAGCTTTACACCGGACGAGCATGGGCGCGAGCGCTATTGGGTCACGGTAGGGTCTGGCAGGTCCAGTAAGTCTCATCTGAGCGACATCGTCGATGCCATTGTCCGGATCGAGACCTATTACCACTTGTTACTCATGCAAAAGCCCTTGTTTTCGGCTGCGATCGATCAGGCCTACAAGTTCGAGCAAGTGCACTTGAAGCAGCGTGAAATCATCAGCGAGCATATCGGCCACGCCGACTCCCTGGCCCTACAGCGTTGGCTCAATGGACTGACGCAAGACTTGTTAAAAACTACTCGGTTGTCCAGCAAGTTGCACTTCGCGCTCTCCGCCTCTGGTCCCTATGACACAATCGTGCACCGGACGCTGGCGTCACTCGACGAAAGGACCCTCCCCCTGTATCGCCCGATGTCTGACTATGTCCTCAGCGGGATCACCGGGGTGGCGGAGGGTAATCAACAACTCCTGAAGCGGATGGACACCCTTCGCAGCGGTTTTGAAGGGACGATCTCTATTATTCGCGCCCGCGTCGATCTCATGCTCCAATCCCAGAACCTGACGCTCTTGATCAGCGTCGACAAGACGACGAAGAGCCAGGCCATCCTCCAGTACACGGTCGAGGGTTTGTCGGTTATCGTGATTGCCTACTATCTCAGCGGGCTCATGAGCTATATCTTCAAGGGACTTCATGAGATGGGGTGGCTGCGCAGTGCGGATATTGCCGCAGCCTTGTTCGTTCCGATCTCGCTCGGCCTCGCATTGGGGATTACGATCCTCGGCCGAAAACTTCTCCACAAGAAATTCTCCGGCGAACCCACACCTTCGGCATCAGAGAAACCTGAAGCCTCGAGGGGGCAACATTGAGCGAACGCATGGTAGTTGTTCCGCGCCCTTATCAGTCGCAGACAAATCGTTGGTCCGGTCCAGAATTACGTTTTCCTCTACCGATGCTCGTCAGGCTTGCTTAGCAGGCCTGACTTCATGATGTTGAGCGAGGGGCCAAGCCGGCGTCCTGTGAGAGATGCGACTTTCAGAAGGTTGGTATACACTTCGGGAACATTGCCGCTCGGTTATACACGCACACCATGACCAAACTCTTGTTGATCGGGGCCGGTGGGTTCATTGGCTCTGTCCTACGCTATCTAGTCAGTGGCTCTGTCCAAACGCTCAGCCAAAGCATCGCGTTTCCCTACGGCACGCTGGCCGTCAATATCCTTGGTTGCTTCTGCATCGGATTCCTGTCTGAAATTTTTGACGCACGCGCGCTCATCGGCACTGAGACACGAGCCTTTCTGGTTGTCGGCATTCTCGGCGGGTTTACCACCTTCTCGGCCTTCGGCAATGAAACGATGAATCTGATCAGAGAAGGAGAAGCGGCTCTCGCGCTGATGAATGTCGGCACGCAAGTGTTGCTGGGTCTTGGAGCGGTCTGGCTTGGCTATACGCTGGCCTATGTGATCTGGAGGTGACCCATGCTTTCTGCAGACGGCTCCCGGCTTCGGATATATATTGGCGAGAGCGACAGATATGAGAAGCAGCCGCTCTATGAATGGATCATCACTCAAGCCAAAGCAAAGGGACTGGCAGGAGCCACGGTCCTCCGAGGCCTGATGGGATTTGGCGCCCATACTCGTGTCATTCACACCTTCAAGATTGAACGGCTGTCGGAAGACCTCCCGATCATCATTGAACTGGTGGATGCAGCTGACAAAATCGAGGCCTTCCTCTCATTTGTCGAGCAGCACATCCACTCGGGCCTGCTGGCGACGATGGAAAAAGTCGAGGTCCGCTTCTACCGTCGGGATCAATCATCCGCGCCCAAGACACCTCCACAGTAGGGCTCTTTCCCTCAACGGATGTCTGAGCGTCCCTCCTCGAACGTCGTGTTCCAAGGGTAATGTGCAAATGAGTTTAATAAGAAGACGCAGATGCTCACGATATCGAAGCAGGAATACACCGCCGGGTTCAAGAAGCAGGCGATCAAGCCTGTCACAGACGTCTGGCCATTTTCAATGAGGTAGGTACCCATGATCTTTGTCACCGGCGGTGCCGGCTATATCGGTTCACATACCTGCTTGGAGCTGCTCGATGCAGGGTGTGATGTCACGGTGTTCGACAACTTTTCTAATAGCCATCCCGAGGCATTGGCGCGGGTGGAGCGTATTACGGGAAAAACGCTGCGCCTGGTACGAGGCGACATACGCGACCGTTCTGCCTTGGTGGCAGCCCTGCGCGAGAGCGGGGCCAGGGCGGTGATTCATTTCGCCGGCCTCAAGGCTGTGGGGGAGTCGGTCGCGCAGCCGCTGGCCTACTACGATAACAATGTGGTCGGCACCCTGCGTTTGCTGGAGGCGATGGGCGAGTGCGGGGTGAAAACCCTGGTGTTCAGCTCATCGGCCACAGTCTATGGCGACCCCATTCGGCTGCCACTCACTGAAGACCACCCGCTCTCTGCCACGAATCCCTATGGCCGTTCGAAGCTGATGATTGAGGAGATCTTGCGCGATCTGCACCGCAGCGATGCCACCTGGCGGCTCGGACTGTTGCGGTATTTCAACCCAGTGGGTGCCCATGCCAGCGGCTTGATCGGGGAAGACCCTCAGGGCATCCCCAATAATTTGATGCCTATAGTAGCTCAAGTGGCAGTCGGGCGACGAGCCTGTCTCAACGTGTGGGGTCATGATTACCCCACTCAGGATGGAACCGGCGTGCGGGATTACATCCATGTGGTGGATCTGGCCCTAGGCCACCTCAAAGCGCTGAAGGCGCTGGAGCGACGACAAGATCAGCCCGATTGTTTAACCGTGAATCTTGGTACGGGCACCGGTTACAGCGTGCTGGATATCGTGCGGGCGTTTGAGCAGGCCAGCGGGCGGTCAGTGCCGTACAAGATTGCGCCCCGGCGTCCCGGCGACATTGCCTCTTGCTATGCCGACCCGCAACGGGCGTTTGAATTACTGGGCTGGCGAGCGGAGCGGGGGCTTGGTGCAATATGCGCCGATGCCTGGCGCTGGCAAAGTGCGAATCCTCACGGGTATGCGGGCTGATTCAGATTGGTTCGCACAATAGCACGCGATGTCCATCATGCCGTTCACTCCTTCTCCCGCCACCGGAGCCGCGTTCATCGGTCGTGAAGGGCTCGTCAGAAATCTGCGTGCGCGCATTGCCAAGGGTGAATCGCTAGCGGTAATCGGCGGACCGAAGCTTGGGAAGACCTCGCTGGTCCGCACCGCGCTGAACGGACTGTCTGACCGGACGCTGATCGAAAGGGATCTTGGCGCCGACCCGTCACCTCGGTTCGAGCTGGTTCCCGGATCGATCGTCGTTCTGGACAATCTGGACGCCATCGCAGATTCGGCGATCGAATCCCTGCTCGCACGTGTGTCTGCAGCGGAAGTGTCCAGTATTGTGGTCACCGGTGGGCGGCGACTGCGGACGTTGCTAGGCCACTTCGGGACAGGAGCCGTCCGGCGCTTTCGTCTGTTTCCGCTTTCAGTTCTTCTCGATGGAGAGTTACGACGGTTGATCGGTTCGCACCCACCTATTCCGTTGGCCACGTGGACGGGGAACCATCCCTACCTGACAAAGCTGTTTCTCCACTATGGAGACGGCGCCCTCGAAACAGGGCGATCCCAATGGGAGCCGTTCGTCCAGCATTTGGTTGCCGAAGTTGGGCAGGGCCCAGAGCGGCGGCTCCTGTGTTACCTGATCGAGCGAGGGACACCGGTGAATCCCAGCCTGGCCGAGTCCGAGACGGGCATCCGAGACATCAAGGCGGTTTCGGATACGCTCGTCTATCTGGGCGTCATCAGCCGCTGGATTCGGAATGAGGAGGCCACCCTCTTCGCCGGCTGTCGGCTGCTCAACGACGTCATCATCGACGGTAACGCAGGAGAGGTTGCTTGACCTCGTACCTCACGGTCTGACTGCTGGACTGGGTTTCCTATTCGGTGGGCTTGGACTGCTCAGGGACGCGGGGCTGGTTTCCAGATCCGGGTGATGGGTGTGGCGTCGGTGCTTGCACCGGAATGGGAAAGGCTGTAGAGGTCTTCAATCGTACGCAACACATTGTAGTGGGTGATCCGCTGGTCATAGCGACCGGCTTGCACCATGGGCCCGACGAAGAGCGTCACAATCCGGTTACCCTCTTTCCCATTATCCTCATCCCAGGTCACGATCAGCAGACTGTTGTGCTCCTGTGCCCACTGGACGTAGGCATCCATGTGCTCCCGGAGCCAACGATCGGCGGTCTGAATCGCCTCGGGGTCCTTCCCGTTGTGCATATCGTTGATCTGATTCGGCGCGATCACGCTCACAGTGGGGAGCGTGGTGTAATCGGTGGGAAAACTTGTCATGGGTACATTAGCCGTTGCCGGGAGCCCATTGCTCGCGCTGTCTTGCCAATCCACCCAGGGGTTATGTTTGCGTGCGTACAGCCCCACGCTGCAAATGAGAGAGCCAACCGAGGGGAGGTCTTCCGAGTATCCGGCAAATGTCAGCCCCGCAGCCAGCAGGGCATGCCCAAGATTGGGGGTCGTGAAGATGTGCGGGCAGGAGTTATCGGTGATGCCTTGCGTCGATCCAGAAAACAGCGCGAGATAGTTCGGTTGGCTGGGGTGCGTGATACCAAAGGACTGCGTAAAGACTGTACCCTGGGTTGCTAGCCTGTTGATGTACGGCGCATCGGGCGAATCGAAAATCTGGCTATAGGAGTGATTCTCTTCAATCACCATCACAATGTGATCGGGTCTGGGGAGGGGAGGCGCGCTGCCGGATTGCGCCGACGTGGCAGAGTGGGCGCACACGCCCACTGCCAGCGCCATGATAATCGTTCCGAGAATGAGCTTCCCGCGCATATGAATGTGTACCGTTATTTGGTTTGTCTGGTTTTTTGCTTGAACGAAACTAACTAAATCAACCAGAAAAACAAGACAAACCAAATAGACTAGACAATCCGGATGCTATGAATCCGTTAACTGCTCAGGGCAATCGATAAGATAGCGAGGTCGCGCGGGCAGATCGGTGGCGATCTGTTGAGCATGGCAGGGGGGAATATCTTCCTTCAATCGTCTCAGAAGCCTGAGGACCTTCAGACTGGGAGGGACCTCGCATACCCATAGGTGAGAGCCGGATTCCAGTTCTTCCATGTGTCGTTGTACGCGGAACCCTGGGTGCTCCATAAAATACGCGGATAAAAATCCTCCGATGGCCTGCACCACCCAGGGATGCGCAGTGACATATCGGTAGCTGATCCGAAGCTCGACCACCTCTATGGGCTCTTGCTCATCCATCGTTAGACGAGAGTATAGCCTGTTCCGGGCAGTGAAATCTTGTGACTGCTACGCCGGTGCTTGACCCACTTGAGTTCTGCGTGTAGGGTCCCGCGATGTATTGGCCTGTGCGCAGGACGCGCGAGACGAACGAGGGTTCGAGGTCCGAAGTTCGAGGTTTTCGGAACTTCGAACCCCGAACTTCGAACCTCTGATCGCCCCCTTCTTACGTGGCTCAGGTGTGAAAGGCTTCATGGGCACAAACAGTGGGGTACAGATGAAGATCGCCATTGTCGGCGGAGGACCGGCCGGGCTCATGGCCGCGGAGGCGGCGAGTGCCGCCGGAGCGCAGGTCGATCTCTATGACGCCATGGCGTCGGTCGGTCGGAAGTTTCTTCTGGCGGGGAAAGGTGGCCTGAATTTGACACATTCGGAACCGTCTGAGAAATTTCTCTCGCGCTATGGGTCACGTCGCGTGCAGATCGAGCCGCTGCTGGCATCGTTCGGGCCTGATGCGCTCCGAACCTGGGCCCGTGGACTCGGCATCAACACATTTGTGGGCTCTTCCGGGCGCGTGTTTCCCAAGGATCTCAAGGCGGCGCCGCTGTTGCGCGCGTGGCTCCGCCGATTGCGCCAGGCCGGTGTGCGGTTCCACATGCGTCATCGGTGGTCCGGCTGGAACGAGCAGGGGGCTCTGCGTTTTGCCACGCCGGAGGAAGACCTCTCTGTCCAGGCCGATGCAGTGGTACTTGCGCTTGGAGGAGGTAGTTGGCCGAAGCTCGGGTCCGATGGAGGGTGGGTACCGCTGTTGGCAGAACGTGGGATTCACATTGCGCCGTTGCAGTCTGCGAACTGCGGCTTCGACGTGGGCTGGAGCGAGCATTTTCGAACGAAGTTTGCCGGGCACCCGGTCAAGTCAGTGGCCATTGTTATGCGGAACGATACCGGTGCCGAGTCCTGGCATCCGGGGGAATTCGTGATCACGGAGACCGGCGTGGAAGGCGGCGTGATGTACGCGGTGTCTGCCTCTCTTCGCGACGAGATCCTGGCCAGGGGAGTGGCCACGTTACGCCTCGACCTGACGCCTGACCGAGACGTGCCGCGCCTAACTCACGACTTATCTCGGCCGCGTGGCAAACGTACCATGGCGACGCATCTTCAGCGGCAGGCACATATCGAAGGCGTGAAGGCGGGGCTGCTTCGTGAAGTGGTCTCGAAAGAAGATTTTGCAGACCCGGCCCGTCTGGCCGCTGCGATTAAAGCGTTGCCGCTGCGACTTATCGCACCGCGCCCGCTAGAGGAAGCGATCAGCACGGCTGGTGGAGTTACCTTCGAAGCACTCAACGCACGGTTGATGATCCGCGCGCTGCCGGGAATTTTCTGTGCCGGAGAAATGTTGGATTGGGAGGCGCCGACCGGCGGATATCTGCTCACCGCCTGTTTCGCTACAGGACGAGCGGCGGGAGACGGAGCTGTTGCCTGGCTCAAAGAAAGTGGAAGACGTGAGGCGTGAGCCGCTAGGCGCGCGAGACTTGCGGGAAAAGCGGGACGAGCGAGACTGAGGAGGGTTCGAGGTTTTCGGAACTTCGAACCCAGAACTTCGAACTCCGGATCGAGACTGTCTCGCTCGGCTTATTGAGGAGAAACGACAAGCCCGTTGACGGCTCCGATGGATCGGTATTTCTGGTCGCGTTGAGTCAGCAACTGAGGGAGGGAGAGGTCGTTGAGCTGGGCGAGTTGGTTACTGAGGGCTTTGGCGACCCGCTCGGTGATGGCATTGGGATCTCGATGGGCGCCGCCAAGGGGTTCCGGAATCACTTCATCGACGATATGCAGGTCGACGAGGTCTTTCGCCGTCATCTTCAGGGCGGAGGCGGCATCAGGAACTTTAGCTGGATCGTCCCACAGGATCGCGGCGCAGCCTTCCGGCGAAATCACCGAATAGACTCCATGCTCCAACATGAGGACGCGATCTGAGACGCCCAATGCGAGTGCCCCGCCGCTGCCGCCTTCACCGATGACGATGGAAATAATCGGGACTGCGAGCCGGGACATCACTAACAGATTGCGGGCGATGGCTTCAGCCTGGCCGCGCTCTTCCGCGCCGATGCCGGGGTAGGCGCCTGGCGTGTCGATAAAAGTCACGATCGGGCGCCCAAACTTCTCGGCCATCCTCATGAGGCGCAGGGCCTTTCGGTAACCTTCTGGATTCGGCATCCCGAAGTTCCGTTGCATCCGTTCTTTGAGGGTTCTTCCTTTTTGATGGCCAATGACCATGATCGACCGGTCGTTGAATCGGGCGAAGCCTCCGACGATGGCACGATCGTCGCCAAACGAACGGTCTCCATGAAACTCAAGAAATTCCCTGAATAGATAACTGATGTAATCGAGGGTGCTGGGTCGTTGGGGATGCCGGGCGAGTTGTGTCCGCTGCCAGGGAGTCAGTTTGCTGTAGAGCGTATGTTCGACCTGGGCCAGCTTCATCCGCAGTTTGCGGATCTCGTCCTGGGGGGTCGATTTCCCGGTAGGAGCAGCCGCGAGTTTTTCGATCTTTTCTTCGATCTCGCGGATCGGCTTTTCAAACTCGAGATAATCGCGCATAGTGAACTGGTTTGTTTGGTTTATCTGGTTTGTTTAGTTTGTTGGTTGAACGAAACTAATCTGATGAACCCAATAAACAAAACAAACCAAATGCACTACATACCGCTCTTAACTGAGCGGTCAGGATAGCAGAAAAATGGCCCCTTTGCCTAGCACTTCTTCTACGTCTGCCACAAAGCGTTCGCTGGGGGTGATCGTGAGGTGAGGAAGGGGGGCCGTCTCGGCTTCCAGCATTGAATCCATCCGCAACGTGAGCGACACCGTCGTGCTCCCCGGGTGATGCTGAAAGACTTCGCGGAGGCGGGGCAACTGTTCCGTCACGCCGGGGTGATCGGTCAGTCGAATGTGAACTCGCTTGATCGTCTGCGCTTGCACCTCGGCGAGCGGCTCGATCTTGATCCCTCGAATCTTTGTGCCTTTATCTCCCCGGTCCACCGTGCCCGTGATGCGCACGAGCCGTTCCGGCACAATGAGGTCGGCGGCATTCTTGTAGAGATCCGGAAAGACGATGACCTCCACCACGCCCACGAGGTCTTCCAGGGTGAGGTAGGCCATCCGGTCGCCCTTCTTGGTCAGCATGCTTTTGACGGTCGTAATGATTCCACAGAGTTTCACGTCTCGACCGTCCGATAATTCTGGCAAGCTGATGGTCGAGGCCGTGGCAAGCGCTTGGATAGTGGCTTCATAGCGCGCCAACGGATGGGAGGAAATATAGAAGCCGGTCAATTCCCGCTCGTGTTTCAACCGCTCGCTCTGGTCCCATTCTGGAATATTGGGAAGCGGTGGCGCGGCCAGATGTTCCGCAGAGTCTTGTCCATTCAGGTCATCACCGAAAATATTGGTCTGCCCCAGGTCCCGTTCGCGCTGCGCAGCCGCACCGTCCTCGACGGCTTGATCCAGGACCGCGGCCAGTTGAGAACGTTTCGCGCCGGTTGAATCAAACGCGCCGGTCTTGATCAGCCCTTCGAGCATGCGCTTGTTCACTTTGTGTAGATCGACGCGACGACAGAACTCAAAGAAGGACTTGAAGGGGCCGGTTGCATTCCGAATCTCGATGATCGATTCGACGGCACCTTCGCCGACATTCTTGATGGCCGCCAGGCCGAACCGGATGGCGCGGTCCACCACGGTAAAGTTCTTATGGCTTTCGTTGACGTCCGGGGGCAGGACCTTGATGTTGAGGTCGCGGCATTCCGTGAAGTAGCCGACGATCTTGTCGGCGTTGCCCATGTCGGTGGTCAT
>JANYEF010000166.1 GCA_025363325.1 Nitrospira sp.
AGGTGAGTTGAGGCAACCCGGAACCTGCCGGCAATACCTGGATTCCAGACGGGCCTTGGATGATGATGTCGGACAGGTGGTGTGATCCGCACAGCACATGCTCCAACGTATACCGGGGCACCAATCCCAAGAGCACATCGATATTGCCCAGTCCCAAGTCCGCATCGAGCACCAACACTCGTTTCCCAGCTTGCGCCAACCCCACTGCAAGGTTGGCGACCACATTCGTCTTCCCGACCCCACCCTTTCCGCTGGTCACGGTAATCACATGGGTGCACGGGCTTCCTTGTTCCATTGCCGACATCGCTGCCTCCTGTTCGCTGAACATATTCTTCATGCAGAGCCTGCCTCCTACGCAAGTTGTGGCGTCGTTCCACCCAAGGACACAACTGAGTCGCGTCCAATGGATGACGAGAGGCCTGATGGTGTGAAACGGGCTGAGCTCCTGTCGAGCAACAGATCTGCCAACCGCGTCGATGCCGCCAGTTCAAGATCCTCTGGCACCCGCTGACCATTGCTCCAATACGAAAGGGGCAATGTGGTTTGGTACGCCAGTTCGAAGAGATTGCCGTATTCCTCCGTTTCATCCAGCTTGGTAAAGAGCAGATGAGAAGGGGCGCAGGCGTCGTACCGTGCCACTGTGCGACGGAGATCCTGCATCCGCGTGGTGGCGGATAACACCAGATGTGTCTCGACCGATCCGTACGAGTCTTTGAGGCCAGCAAGGTTCATGATCCGCGCCCTCTCATGCGGGCCAAACCCCGGTGTGTCGATCAGAATCAGGTTTGCCTTGCGATGACGGCGTATTCCTTCAAGAACATCAGCCGTGGTTTGAGCGGTTTCGAGAGGGACCCCCAGGGTATGTGCATACATACGGAGGTGTTCGACGGCAGCCATGCGGCAGGTATCGAGCGTGATCAGGGCGACCGATCTGTTCTCCACGAGACTGTAGTGGGCGGCCAGCTTCACGATTGTCGTGGTCTTGCCTTCCCCGCTCGGACCGACAAACATAACAACCTTGTAATCATTCGTGGCATCCAACAACGGCCCGCTGACTCGAATCTGCTCTACACAGAAACGGTGCAGGGCATCCTGGACCGCACAATCCGATTGAAGAGCTTCCTGTGAAAGACGGCGACGAACCCCGAGACAGAGACTTTCAGCCGTTGAGGGACGGAATCCTTGTGCCACGAGAAGACGACAGGCTCGGGCCAGGGGAGCAGGGAAGCTTGATCCTGCCGTCTGCGACTCATCAGGCAACGAGGACGTGAGACGCTGTTGTAGATCGAGGAGTTCGTTCTTGAGGTGGCGAAAGCGCCCCTGTGAGGCCAATCCAGGCCCTGACGTCGTGGTTGGCGCCGGAATCTGTCCGTTCGTCCCTCCGTACATCGCGGTATTATTGGAGTACAGCAATGCGCTCAACGTGTCCTGAAACACAGGACTGGGCTCTCGCTGACTGTCGACAGAGAGGGCATCATCCTCCGTGACCTGAGGAGCCCCCTGCTGATGGGGAACGACCTGTTCAGCAATCGAATCAGTCGCTGCAGTTACCTCCAAGAGCGACCGCCCGAAGAGCGCGAATGGGAGGCTCCCGCGCCGGACCCGCTTGGTAGAGAGGATGACGGCATCCGGCCCCAGCTCTTCCTTAATGGCGCGGATGGCGTCATGCATGGTGTCGGCATGAAAGACTTTCATCTTCATAGTTCACCTCACGGTAGATAAGTTTCTCCGTCCAGCCTAATGGTTTCAAGCGACTGGAGCCGGACCATCGAATCGAGCTCGTTGATTCCCACCACTGGCACGGCATGAAGGATTCGATCGGTCAAGCGGCGGATATGGCGCCGGAGTGCCGGTGAGCACAATAGAACAGGCTGATGACCACGCGCAGCGACACGTTCCACCGCTTGCTTCAGAGCCGCCAACAATGTGTGGGAGAGACCAGGGTCCAAGTTCAGCATGCCCCCTTGAGGAACCGCTGCAGCCTGCTCACTCAAGGACCGATCGAGGCGAGGATCGAGCGTGATCACGGGCAACGTGCCGTCCGGAGCTTGGTACTGACGCGTAATCGTCCGTCCCAACGCTTGCCGTGCCATTTCCGTGAGCAATTCAGGATCTCTGGTGGCGCCCGCGTGCTCGGCCAGGGCTTCGAGGATTGATCGAAGATCGCGAATGGGAATGCCTTCACGCAGCAAATTACCAAGAACGCGAACCACCGCTCCAAGCGGCAGCAAGGTGGGAATCAGTTCTTCAACCAGTTTGGGGTGGACTTTCGCCACCTCGTCAAGCAGCGATTGTACTTCCTGCCGGCCCAACAACTCATGGCCATGACGCTTGATAATTTCAGACAAATGCGTGGCGATAGCTGAACTGGCATCCACCACGGTATAGCCGGCCAATTGCGCTTGCTCACGCGTAGCCTCTGGAATCCATAGTGCAGGCAATCCAAACGCCGGTTCCTTCGTCGCCACACCATGAATGAGACCACGTTGGGCAGTTCCGGGATCGATGGCCAACACGTGCGATGGCAACACATCAGCCTTCGTCAGCTCCACGCCTTTGAGCATGACGGCATATTCGTTGGGGCGCAGCTGAAGGTTGTCTCGAATATGAATGGGCGGCAATAGAAAGCCCATCGTATCCGCGAACTGTTTCCTGAGCCCCTTGATCCGATCAAGCAACGCGGTCCCATGTTTGCCTTCCACTAATCCAATGAGTCCATACCCCACCTGTACTTCCATCAAATCGAGCGGAGCCAGCTGAGGTGCGGCGTTTTCAACTGTCGGTGCCACGGAAACCTGTGCCGACTCAGGAGGCGCCGGTGCCTCCTTCGACAATCGATAGGCTAACCAGGCCGCGCCTCCCCCTAGTCCGAGAAACGCCAGATGGGGCAACCCGGGGACTAATCCGAGAGCCAGCAGAATACCAGCGGCCGTGCCAACGGCTTTGGGAGAGAGCAACATCTGTCGCGTAATCTGGAGTCCGAGATCGGCGTCCGCCGCAGCGCGGGTCACCACGATGCCGGCGGCCGTTGAGATAAACAACGCGGGGATCTGCGCGATCAGACCTTCTCCCACCGTCAAGAGCGTATAGGTTTGTGCGGCCAATCCCGGGCTCATACCCTGTTGCAAGACCCCGATCGTGAGGCCGCCGACAATGTTAACAAAGACAATGATGATGGCCGCCGTGGCGTCTCCCCGAACAAACTTGCTCGCACCGTCCATGGAACCATAGAAATCGGCTTCCTCTGCGATCTCCCGCCGCCGCCGCCTCGCTTCCGTCTCATTGATCAATCCGGCATTCAAATCGGCATCGATACTCATCTGCTTACCCGGCATCGCGTCCAAAGTGAAACGCGCCGCCACTTCGGCGACACGACCGGCGCCTTTGGTCACGACCACGAAATTGATGACGACCAGGATCGAAAACACGACGAGACCGACCGTGTAGTTCCCACCCACGACGAAACTGCCGAATGCCCGAATCACCTCTCCCGCTGCGGCTGGGCCTTCATTGCCGTGCAGAAGAATCAAACGCGTCGACGCAATGTTGAGGGACAGGCGAAATAACGTCACGATGAGGAGTATGGAGGGAAAAGCTGAGAACTCGATAGGGCGGCGTACTTGCAGCCCCACGAGTAAGATGATCACCGACACCGTAATATTGAAGGCCAGGAGGAGATCCAAGAGAAACCGGGGAAGCGGCAGGACCATCAGCATGATGATGCCCACCACGCCCAGCGACATGAGAATGTCCGGGTGCTTGATAAAAGACGACGGGGACAATGTATTGGTTTCAGATGCCATGATCTCCTGGCCCCTTATCGAGTAATTCGCTCAGACGTGAGGCCCCGTGCACGAAATACAAACGCAAGAATTTCCGCCACGGCACGGTAGAGATCGGCAGGGATTTCCCTGCCGACGTCGACGAGTTTATAGAGCGTCCGGGCCACAAACTTATTCTCGACGACAACGACCCCGTGCTGTCTGGCCACCGCACGAATCCGCTCTGCGAGATGGCCGGCACCCTTGGCCACGACGATGGGCGCGGACATCCTCGACGTGTCGTATTTGAGTGCGACGGCAAGGTGTGTGGGATTCGTCACGACCACGTCCGCTTTCGGCACGGCCGCCATCATGCGTTTCCTCATCATGTCCCGCTGAACGCTTCGCACCCGGCTCTTAATCAACGGATCGCCTTCTGCGTCGCGATGCTCTTCTTTCACCTCTTGACGGGTCATCCGCAGGGATCGTTCCCACTCGTACCGTTGATAGAGAAAGTCCGCCGCCGCAACCACAGCGATCGCCCCTGCAATCACGGTCGCAACTTTCAATATCAGCCAACCCAACACCGTCAGGAGCCCCCATACGTCATAGTCCACGAGCTCTGGAAGACGCGGCAGTTCCTGGCGCAGCACGAACACGCCAATGCCGCCGATGATCGCAATTTTGAGCAACGCTTTGATCAACTCCGAGACCGACCGGAGGGCAAAGAGCCGACCGAGGCCCTTGATGGGGTTCAAGCGGCCGATATCGAACGGGAGGGACGGCTTCCACAGCAACCCTGTCTGCGC
>JANYEF010000177.1 GCA_025363325.1 Nitrospira sp.
GCCACGCGCATCCGGTTCTCGGTCAGCGTCCCCGTCTTATCCGTGCAGATGACGGTGGTGCAACCCAAGGTTTCAACGGACGTCAGTTGCTTGATGAGCGCGTGGCGTTTGGCCATGCGCTGGCTGCCCAACGCCAAGGCCAGCGTCACAGTGGGGAGCAGTCCTTCCGGCACGTTCGCCACGATGATGCCGATCCCGAAGATCGCGCTGATCCAGAAGCTCAAGCCCATGGAGACGCCGATGACGAAAAATACCCCGCCCATGGCGAGCGACAGCAGCGCGACCACATGGGTGATCTTCGCGATCTCTTTCTGCAGCGGGCTGAGGTCTGTCTCCACGCTCGTGGAGAGGCGGGCGATCTTGCCGAATTCCGTCTGCATGCCGGTGGCGAACACCACCGCCCGACCTCTGCCTGAGAGCACGGGGGTGCCGGCGAATACGAGATTGGGAATGTCCAGGAGATGTCCATCGACCACCGGCTCCGCTGTCCGCCGCTTCGGTTGGGATTCGCCCGTGAGAGAGGAGAGATCGACACGCATTTCGGCCGCTTCGACGAGCCGGGCGTCGGCAGAGATCTGTTCTCCCTCCTCGATCAAGAGCACGTCACCCGGCACGATCTCGCTCCGCGACACGTCATGCGGTTGATTGCTTCGCAGCACCCAGGCCCTGGCAGGGAGGAGGCGATGGAGGGCATGCACCGCGCGCTCCGCTTTATATTCCTGAAAGAAGGCAAAGACGGCGTTGATGACGATCACACCGAGGATAGCCCAGCCGAGCGTAGCCATACCTTCGCCGGGCTTCATGAATTCTGCCGTGAAAGACAGGGCGACGGCGATCCAGAGCAAAATGGCCAGGAAGTGGGTGAACTGGTGGAGGAACCCTCGAATCAATGAATAGTGACTCGGCTCCTCCAGAACATTGGGACCATACCGACTGAGCCGCTGTTGTGCCTCTTCGGGCGACAAGCCGCCTTCCCTGGTTCCCAGGTGTTTGAAGGTTTCAGCAACTGTGAGTTGGTGGAGCGGTAGCTCGTCGAGGTCAGGCACGCCAGCCTCGCACGATCAGGACGGAACAAGGGGCATGTCTCAGGAGACTCTCCGAGACGCTACCGAGATGGAGCCGCTCGCTCTTGGTCAAGTCGCGAGACCCGATCACCAGGAGCTCGGCATGATCCGCCTCCACGTGTTTGACGATGGTGTCGATGACGTGGTCCATCTGCACGTCCGTGTCGACGGCGTAGCCTTCTTTCAGGAATTCATCCCGCAATGATGTGACGAGTCGCGTGGCGCGTTCGACGACCGGTCGCTCCAGTTCGGCGACTTGTGTTTTGGACAAGTATCGAACGGCCAAGTCGGTCACCGGTCTCTCAGCCGAGGAGAGGATGGTGGTTGTGGCGGATTCCGGAAGAATGCGGGATCGAAGAAATCGAGCGGCGGCTCGGGAGTGCTTCGAGTCATCGACCGCGAGGACCACACGCGTCAGCTGCGGGATCGGCTGTTTCACGACGAAGACCGAACAGCGGGCAATCGACGCGACTTGCCGGGAGATGCTCCCCAACAAGAATCCTCGAATGTCGCTCAAGCCGCGGGATCCGATGAGGATGAGATCGGCCTTCACCCGCCGCGCCTGTCGCACGATCGTCTGGGCGAGGGGGCCATGGGCTAAGGTGCGGTGGAGTGTGGTGCGGGGGCCGGTCGCGGCCTGTCCGAGAGCGACTCGAGCTGATCGCTCTGCCTCGCGGAGGAGGATTCCGCCGGCCTTCTCCATGGCGGCCAGGGCGCGCTTCTCTGCCACGGGATTCCTGCCTATGCCAGCTCGGAGGGCCGACGGATCGACCACGTGGAGAAGCGTCACATCCTCCGGCTCCCGGCCGGCGAGCGCTTCGAGTGCTTGTACCCCCCACTGCGAGCATTCAGACCCATCCACGGCACAAAGAATTCGCATGACAGACTCCCTTCCTCAATGACAATGACGGCCAACAACCAGCAGGCGACTCCGGGTATCAGTTCTGCATTGGATGTGCCTGTGACAAGTAATGGCGAGTATGTGAAACGCGCTAGGATTCTCATGGTTTGTGGAGAGCGAGGATATGTCGCAGCCATGGCATGCGGCATTTCGCAGCAGTGCCGAACAGATCACTGTGGTGATTGGCGCCAGTTCTGAAAGACGGGAACAGGATTAGTGGGGGAACAGATGGTCCCGCGTGCGAGAAATTGGCGGCCTTGTCAGATTCAGAGGTCTGGCACTTACATTGCGTGGTCTGACTACTAGCAAGCGAGACGAGCGGGACGGGCGAGACATGCGAGAAAGGCGGATCTGAAGTTCGATGTTCGGGGTCCGAAGTTCCGAAAACCTCGAACCGCGAGTTCTCGCGTC
>JANYEF010000179.1 GCA_025363325.1 Nitrospira sp.
GTGCCGATCGACCACCCCACCTGGGCCACCCCGCTACACCTCCCAGCCGCCGTTCGTATCTCGGATATGGTGATCGGTCAGGCGATAAAAAGCTCCGGGCGGGTCGATCTGGCCTTCTACCCCACAGGAAGAATCGATCCGATGACGATGCATTTGGTGGATACGCACAACAACCTTCTGGCCATCGCCATTGAGCCGGTAACAGGAGCCATCCGCATGAGCGATGAGCGCATCGAGCCTCCGCCTTCCACACAGCTCATCATTCTCGATCGAGTGAAACCATTACTCAAAATGACCGAAGTCGTGAAGGATTCGCGCCCACGTTGACTGCATTCCCACAGAGTGTGCGTCTATGAGAAGTGACCAGGGGTTCACATTATTGGAAGTACTGATCGCGCTCGGTATTCTCGCGCTGGCGCTGCCGATCTTATTGGGACTTCGCAATTGGGATCTCGACCTCCACGCGAGAGCCAAAGAACTCACAACTGCCACCATCCTGGCGCAGGAAAAGTTGATCGAGACGGAGTTGGGGACGCTTTTGCCCCTCGGTGAAACGGGCGGAGAATTTCTTGCGACCCCACTGGGATCGCAAGCCACCGCCGAAATCACGAATCGCCCGTCGAATTATCGGTGGAAGCGGATTGTGTCACTCACGCCATTGCCGATTGTGCGGGAGGTCAAGATTCAGGTTCTGTGGCCGCGAGGTACGACGGAAGAAATGGTCGAGGTCAGTACCTATGTCTTTTCGACAAGTCCGACAGGCCTCTGAGGGCGGGTTTACTCTGGTCGAGGTCCTGCTGGCGGTATCTCTGGTCGCCATGATGGCCACCTTGGTCTTTGGGTCCCTCTATGTCACGACGAGTGCGATCGACGCGGCACGGGCGAACTCGGCCAATGAGCAGATCGTTCGCAGTACCTTACGTGTCATGACCGATGAATTGTCGGTCGGCGTGGGTCCCACGACCGGTCCTTGGATGGGGATCAACGGCCAGCAGGATGGTCAGCCGGCCGATTCGATAGCCTTTCTCACGATGGGCCAATTTCGAGGGGCTGAGTCGACCAAAGATACCGAGCTGGTTCGTATCGTATACACCAGAGAAGGCGATCGCCTCCTTCGATTCGTGCGCAGGAATCTCTATGGTCTGACCGACGAATCCGTCGAGCAAGTCGAGCTGGCCACCAAGGTGAAAGGATTCAACGTGCGCTATTACGACGGCAAGAGCAATCTCTGGGTGGATGAGTGGGATGGCCGTGGACGACCCGGGACTCCGAAAGCGCTCTTGATCGAACTCACGCTGCTCCAGGCGAATGCGGAGCTCCAAACCGTTCGCCAGTGGGTGGCGGTGGGGGCCTTATGACGACCTGGCCCATTCCCTGGCCTGAGACACTGAAGCTGAAAGGCCCCCTCGGGTGGGGGATGGCGTCGCTGGCCTGCTTCATCGTATTTCTGTTCCTGACCTTCCCCTATGGCCCACTCCAGAACCGTCTACTGAGCGAGCTCACTCGGGCAAGTGGATGGGAGGTGCGCGCCGTGGATTGGTCGGTGGGCCTTCCGATGGCCATTGAGTGGCGTGATGTCGTCCTTGCTGGACCGACGATCGGGGTGATTCCAGTTGAAGCCGTGCGGACAACAGTTGGAGTCTTTCAGGCATTGTTAGGGCGACTGGTGCTAGACTACGCCGTCCAGCTACCGGGAGCAGCACAGACGGGAGATGGACGGGCCACGGGATCTCTGACTACGGCTTCGTGGTCGTTACGGGGTCCTGTCGTCGTCAAAGGCCACCTCCAACAGATGGATCTTGCGGCGGTCTTGAAACCCTACGTGACCAGAGGGACAGTCCAGGGAGATTTTATGCATCGATGGGACAGTGCACAAGGCAACAATGCTGCCCTTAAAGGGGAAGGGACCGTGAAGATCGAGATCAAGGACCTCGTAGTCGAACGGATCGCTACAGGCACCTCCACGATTCCCTCGCTCACGTTCGGCCACATCCAAGCCGCGCTCGCCTGCCGCGATGCCGCGTGTGAGGTAACAGAGTTGAAGGGAGACGGCGCAGACGGATCGTTTACAGCCCAGGGGCATGTCACGTTACGGCAGCCGCTGCAGCAGAGCCTGCTGGATCTCACGGTCACCGTGGTTCCCGGCGCCGGGTTTGCCCAAAAAGCGGCGGGCCTCTCGTTGCCGCCGTTCCAACCTGGGACCCCCTTAACGTTCAAGCTAGTGGGGCCGATCATGACCGCGAGAGTGGCGCTCTAGCGGGAAAAACTGTTATTTGGTTTATTTGGTTTGTCTCGTTTGTTTGGTTAAATAAAACCAACTAGATGAACAAAACAAACCAAATGAACCAAATAAACCGGGTTCGTGAAGAGGGTTGTCGATGGTTGCTGAATGTGTCGGGCTCGACATCGGACAGACGGCCTTCAAGGCCGTGCGGTTTCGCCGTCGTCTGACAGGGCGTGAAACGGTGGAATATTTCCACCTGCCTGTTCCCTATGGGCGTCGGGAACAAACGGAGCCGGCGCATCGCGCGGCCATGCTCAGAAATTTTCTCTGGCAGCATGGTTTGTATGGCAGCGGAGAGATTGTGACCGCACTCTCCTGCCAAGATGTGTTTGTCAGAACCCTCTCCTTCCCCTTTCGCGATGCCTCCAAGCTGGCGCAGGTCGTCCCGTTTGAAATGGAAAATCTGATTCCCATGTCCTTGGAGGACGTCACGGTCGGCAGTTTGTTGTTGCCGGCGCGAGAATCCCAGGAAGGGACCGCAAAAGCCAAAGGCTCCGAAGTCCTCGTCACCGCGGCGCCCAAAGAAAAAATTGCTGAACATTTACGGTTTATGGCCTCCGCTGACCTAAGCCCCTCTGCGATCACGATCGACGGTATGGCCTTGTTTTCTGTCAGCCAATTCCTGAAAGAGGAAGGGGCCCAGGTTCCCGGCGACATGGCAATTATCGATGTCGGGGCCTCGAAGACGACCTTGTGCCTGGTGCATGAAGGTCGTCCGGTGTTGTTGCGAACCGTGCTGTGGGGCGGGAATCATCTCACCCATGCGCTCGCCGATCGTTATGCTTGCAGCTTCGCCGAAGCGGAACGACGGAAGCGGGCCATCG
>JANYEF010000180.1 GCA_025363325.1 Nitrospira sp.
CTTTGAGCGCAGCGATCTGTTCGGCTACCATGTCTGCCATGCCCAACCTCGTTCTCAACAGGATGCTGAAAAAGTCTGCCAGCTTCGTTCTCGGCTCATCGAAATCCTCAACGTACCCCAGAGGGTACGCCTCCGGTTTCGACTCGCCTGCGGCCTTGCTGGACAGCCTTTTTGAGCATCCTGTGTGGCGTACTTCTGTTATCTCAGACATGCGGGTCTCGAAGTCCCACCAGGCACGCATCGCTTTTTCAGCATCCTGCTAGCCCCTTTGGGCAAAATCACCCGAAGGGCCGAATCGGCCAGTATCGCCAAGAGGCATGTCCACCCGCGCATTGTCGACCACACTCGAATTGACGGTGGCGTCTTCCGGCGCCGGCATCCAGCCCAACTTTTCGAGTGTCTGAAGCGCCAATTGCCGCAAGGCATCTTTCGCCGTGAGTCGAACCGACGCATAGGAGAGCACCCGCTCCCCTTCCGCGATGACTTCAGACGCTTTCGGGTCATACAGGAAAGCAATCAACGGCTCGATCGCCGTGTCACCGATGGTGGCCAGGGCGGCGCTGGCCTTCTCGCGCAACACGCCGTCCTTCAACAGCATGATCAAATCTGGAATGACGCGCGGATCGCGGAACTGGCCGAGCGCTGTCGCAGCCGCTTCCTTGATAAAGGCGTCTTCGCTGACAATACAGCCTGGTGTTGGGGTTCCATCCTGTCGAATCCCTTTCCCCTTCAACGCATCCAGCACCGGAGGCAAGGCGCGAGGATCACCGATCATGCCGAGCGACGCAATGGCATGCCGCTTCACCACCCCATCCTTCATCGCCTCGATCAAGGGATCGATGGCTCGTGGATCGCCGATCTGGCCCAGAGCGATCGTGGCATCTTCGCGGACGGCCCGATCCGGATCTTTCAGCGCGGCAATCAGGACGTCGACGACTTTGGAGTCCCGCACCCAGGTTCGGCCAATTTGATAGTCAGTGGTCATCCCACCGAGTGCGCGGGCGGCGTGGCACCGGACCACAAAATCTTTATCCTTGAGACACTCAATCAGCGGATCGACGGAAGGCTGGCCGATAGAGATGAGTGCGGTTCCGGCTGTTTCTCGCACCGTTTTCGAAGGATCACGGAAGAGTTTGATCAGGACTGGGATCGCCCTCGGATCGCCGATCTTGCCCAACGCTTCTGTCACCGCACTCTTCACGGCGCCATCGCGATCTCGACAGACGAGCATGAGGGCCTCGACGGGTTTCCGATCCTTTAGTTCTCCACAGGTTTTCGCGGCATGTTCGCGGACACGCCACCGCTCATCCTTCAATGCAGTGATCAGGCGATCAACGACTGCGGCTCCCATCAAGGCCATGGCCGCCACGGCATCGTTCCGCACGTCCATGATGGAATCATTAAACAGGACGATGAGCGCTTCCACCGCTTGAGCCCCGCCGATCCTGGCCACGCCCCAGCCCGCATGGGCCCGCACCGTCCAATATTCGTCCCCACAAGCACCGAGCAGCGCGTCTAACGTGGTAGGGTCGGCAAGTTCAGCAAGTGCCTTGGACGCCTCTTCGCGGGTCGCGTCGTCAACATCCTCGAGTGCTGCTAACAGATCATCAAGCGCCTGGGCCATGGGTACCGCTCCTCTACTGATAATACTGATCGCGCTCGCCGCCGTGCGGATAGGTCCGGCTGCAGCGAATCGTTAAGGTCTGGGTCCCTCGTCCCTCTACGCATTGATCGAGCGACTGGGCAAACTCCAACTTCCCCTCTAAGGTCACCGTGAACGGAAAATCATACGTGAAGCTCCCAAATTTATATTTGCCAGGCTTCAGTTTGAGAGCACGGGATTCGGTCGTCTTGTAGGCATCCATCGATTCGGGGTCCGACGCATAGATGGACGGAGTGACGCCGGGCACCTGCCACCAGGACTGAGGATTAATGGTGGTCGCGTCGATGGTAATGGCGTGCTCCTGGGTATACGAAGCTGGCGGACCGGCTGCGGCCTGCGAGACGACCGCCGCAGAGCCCAGCAACCCTCCGACCAGACAACGGACCATGTACCATTTAACATTCTGCATCACGTGACCTATTGCAGGCTGGAACCCTGTGGGGCCGCGGCAAAGGCAGCCTGAAATATTTCTTCCACGGCCTGACTGTCCCATTCGGTATGTGTCTGTAATCCCAACGTCCTCATCACCGTCGCGCCGGTATCTAAAATGGAGACCGGCTGGTGAATCGTGTGACCATGTTTAATCCCCACCCCCGAGGCAATCCACGGAACCATCGGAACGGCCGCGTCAGCCTGTTCCTGGTTTGCATCCCTGCCTTCGGCACTGAGCGACGTCACGAACAGGGTCGTCCGCTTGGTCAGCCCCTGCTCTTGATAGATGTCCAACACGGAGTGTATGGCCCTATCCACCGTGCGAAGGGCGTCACGGTACTCCTTCGAGGTCCAGCCCCGGGACGCGCCCGCTCGACCCGCCTCAGGAAGATGCACGACCAGAAAATGCGGCAGCGCAAGGACGGCATGCCCGTAACCATGGCCGCTGGTCGCTTTTTTGAAGTATTGACGGATGTAGGACACGACCAGGTCCGTGCTGCACTCAGGCTTCAGAGGCCCGCACATCTGGTAATCCGTGTAGGGCTCGGGTCTCGCCAACTGATAGAGCGACTCATCCATGAGAAAAATTGCGCTGTCACGCCCCCCGCTGAGATCGAGATAGTCGAACAGGCTCGGGGCGCGTGGGTAGCCGCGGCTGAATTCGAAGGTGTTCCAGGTAATGCCATGTTTCTCGACCGGCATCCCCGTAATCAATGACGCCATCGTCGGCAGACGTAACGCAGGCTTCACCGCCGTGGCAGACCAGGTAACAGCCCCTTCCTTGATCAACCGGCTGAGGGTCGGCATCGTGCCGCCTTTCAGGGAATCCTGGCCGAATCCTTCGAGGACAAAAAGAATCACGTGCTCGGTCGGAGCCGTTGGCAGAGAGGACTCCGCCGCCGCCCCACTCTGAGGCAGCAAACAGAGAAACAACAATGATACAGCGAGTATCCGAAACGACCATCCGTGATTGAAGCTGAGTGACATGTTCACAGATCAGTTCTTTCTATTCCAAGGGGGCATCTACGCTATCATGGCGTTTTCCGCCAAGGCAAGCGAGGCAAGGCCTTGCCCGCACGATCCATCAGGATTCATGCGGGTGGGGGCGGCTCCTGGCACAGCGGTCGATGTCGGTGCTATGCTTAATTTCAGCCTCGTGGCTGTCAACGTGTCAGTCCCTGGTGCGTCAGTCTGATCCAGCAGGTGAGGTCGATGCCAGACATCTTTACTCCACAGGCACCCACCCGCGTGGCATTCCCTCGCATCCCCTTGCTGAGCCTGAGCTTCTTCACCCTGTTTGTCATCCTGTCTGTCTGGCCGTCAGTGACTCTGGCAGAAGTCCGAGTCGTGACCGCCCAAGGGGAATACAGGATGGGAGACCGTGACACCAGAGAAGACGCCATCCGCCTGGCCACCGAAGCGGCCAAACGAAATGCCCTGGAGCAGGTTGCAGTCTACCTCGAAAGCATCACCATCGTGGACGGTCTGGATGTGACAAAAGACGAAATTCGAACCTATACCGCTGGTTTAGTCCTTGTCCTGGAGCAAGAGACCAACACGACGCTCGATGGGAACACCATCGTTGTCAGAACGGATCTGGTCGCCCAGATCGATACAGAAGAAGTGCGACAGGCCATCGCGGCCTTACGAGAAAACGAGGACGCCCGGCATCAACTCGTCGCGCTGCAACAGGAAAATGACCAACTACAACAGGACCTCGACGCAGCAAATCAGGCTTTAGCACAAGCCTCGACCGCAGAGCAGACACAGCAGGCGGCCCAGCAACGACAAGACATCTTGAATCGGGTGCAATCGAACGCCATGGTCTCGCAAGCCTGGACGGATTGGGTGCTCGTCTCGCCGGCTGGCTATTCCTCTTCTTCCTTGGTGGGGTTGGCCCAACTCCAGGCTCTCCTGAACGCAGCACAGGGCTTATATCCCACAAGCCCGCATGTCCAAGTGGCACAACAAGTAATTACCACAAGACAGCCGCCGACGCCGCCACAACCGCCCGTTCCCCCTGCACCGGGAATGAGGCAGCCGACCATGCCACGCCATGAAATCACGCCGGCGCCAGGATCATCGCAGACTGTTCCGCGAACGTTGAACGAAATTACGCACAACACACCGACAACACCACCGCACTTCGGAAATCAACCCGGCGTGATACATCAGATACCGCCCTCGACGGGATCGAGAACATTGACCGATGTCCGCCAATTGAATCCCTTCTTGCCGCCACCGAGCGCTGTTCCACCCGCAGTGCAGCAGACTCCGATGCCAGGCTCACGGTCGGCTCGTGCACTTCAGCAGTTTTTACAACCACGACAGGCAGAGGCGGGCGTACCACCTGCGACAAGAGGATTACCTCCAACGATGCATCAGATCCATCCGCCGACCCTCCAGCAAGTGCCACACATGCCCCATCAGGTTGCCCCTCGCACACAGGGAGATGGAAGCCACGGCGGAGGGGGAGGTCATGAGGGTGGCAGAGGGAAAGGAAGGTAACTCGTGAACGGCAGAATAGTCTTCGCACCCATTTATTGCGGCCTGGTTGCCATATCCTGTTTGTGGCAGCCGGGCGCCACGTTGGCTGAGTCAGGCGCTGGATCGCCTCCGGTCAGCCAACATGCCGAGCAGTCATTCCAACAGCTACATCAAATCGAACGAGGTGAGCCGAGGAACGGACGAGCGGGCGCCGGGATCACCGTCACGGAAAACGGCGGCCACTATCCCACGGAACAGTACCTCATCGGAAAAGGCCAGGGGGATCTGAATAAAGGCAAGATGGTCTGCCAGCGGGTGTCAGAACTCTCGGCCCGGACCGATCTCGCCAAACAAATCCGTGTGATGGTCAAGGAACACCTGGTCGACCGGATTCGCGAGCGAACTGGCCGAGAGGCGGAACAGGACATCGAACTCACCAGGGAGGAAATCGTCCAGGAATATCTCCAGGGCGTGAAGATCGTAGATCGCCAGATGGACGAAGAGGGCAAAACCTGTAGCGCCACCGCCGTCATGCCCAAGAGCCAAATCCAGCCCAACCCAGCACCCGACCGCCTCGAACCCACCCCGGCGGTCATTCGATAAGCCACCTCCCCTCTAACAGGCTCTGGAAAAGCCATTTCGGCACAACAAAACCTCGATGGCCTAGGCGCCTGGGAC
>JANYEF010000236.1 GCA_025363325.1 Nitrospira sp.
TACGCGAAGGTGATGGAAGATCAGACGCGCGAAGAATTCACACGGTTGCTGGATCTGATCTCGACGAATAAGACCGACTTTTTTCGTGAACCCAAACACTTCGACTTTCTGCGCGAACGGATCATTCCGGAGCTGGAACCTACCAAACGCATTCGAATCTGGTCCTCCGCCTGTTCGACCGGGGAAGAACCCTATACGATCGCCATGACCCTCTTCGATCACGTCCAGAATCCCGCCCAGTGGGATTTTAAGATTCTGGCGTCCGATCTCTCGACCCGCGTCCTCGCCAAGGCCGCGTTGGGCTTGTACGCCGAAGATCGCGTTCGCGGCGTGCCGCCCGAAGTCGTCCAGCGTCATTTTCTTCGCGGGCGGGGCGATCAAACCGGGGTCTTCAAAGTAAAACCGCACCTGGCCACCGCGATTACATTCCGGCGCGTAAATTTGATGGACGATCGTTTCCCCATTAAGAACCCGCTCGATCTGATTTTCTGCCGGAACGTCATGATCTATTTCGATCGTCCGACCCAGGAAAAGCTCGTGAACAAGTTTCATCACTATCTTAAACCTGGGGGTTATCTGTTCATCGGGCATTCCGAGAGTCTCCAGTGGGTGACTCATCCCTTCAAGGCGATTGCGCCTACAATCTATTGGAAGGAAGTGTAATCGGCGTGGTGACCATGGATACCGAACACTTTACGCATGTGCGCCGGATGCGGGACAGTCGCTTCCCACACGAGATTGCCTCGATTCTGCCGGGGGAATACTTCGTCAGCCGAGAGCCTATGGTCGTCTATACCGTTCTGGGGTCCTGCATCTCAGCCTGTGTCCGCGATCCCGTTGCGGGTGTCGGCGGCATGAACCATTTTATGCTGCCGGCTCCCACGGACCATCGGTCGGGTGATGCGTGGGGAGGAGAGTCGACGCGGTATGGCTCTTATGCCATGGAACAATTGATCAACGGCATTGTGAAACGTGGCGGTCAAAAAAGCCGCCTTGAAGTGAAGTTGTTCGGGGCCGGAAAGATTTATGATGGCAACATCGATATCGGCGCCCTGAACGCGGCCTGGGTCCTCAGCTACCTCAAGACCGAAGGACTTTCGGTGGCCGGTCGCGATCTCGGCGACGTGTATCCCCGCAAGGTCTATTACTTCACGGATTCTGGCCGCGTCTTGATGAAGAGAATCGAACGGATCAAGAACCAGACAATTTACGAGCGAGAGAACGATTACCAGAACCGTTTGCGCCAGGAACAAGCCGAACAGTCAGACGATGTCACGTTGTTCTGAAATTCACGTGATGGGTGATCAGTGATGAGTGATGAGGGCATAGGCAGGATGTGAACTGGGGTTCGGCGGTCTCACGTATTACCCTTCACAGATCACTCATGACAAGCACGTGAGGAGAGATTCATGGCAAAGATTCGAGTGTTGATCGTCGATGACTCGGCTCTCATGCGCCAGGTTCTTGCCAGTCTTCTGTCGCAGGACCCCGCCATCGAAGTCATAGGATCGGCACCCGATCCCTTCATCGCGCGAGAAAAGATTAAGGCATTACATCCCGATGTGCTCACGCTGGACGTGGAAATGCCAAAAATGGACGGGCTGACCTTCCTCGAAAAATTGATGCGGGGGCACCCGATGCCGGTCGTCATGGTGAGCTCACTCACGGAAGCCGGCTGTCAAACCACGCTTCGGGCTCTGGAACTCGGCGCGGTGGATTTTATTGCTAAACCTAAAGTCGATCTTCGGGAGGGCATGGAGGAGATTGCTCAGGATCTGATCGACAAGGTCAAGGCGGCTGCGCAGGCGAAGGTGAGGGGTAAGGGGGCAGGGGGTAGCGGGGCAGTGGGTAAGGGGGTAGGCATACCCCTCGCGCCAGGGGGCGCGATGATTAAGACGACGGATACGATCATCGCGATCGGCTCATCCACGGGAGGTACAGAAGCGGTCAAAGATGTGCTGATGGCCCTGCCGCCGAATACGCCTCCGATTCTGATCACCCAGCACATGCCGGAGCGGTTTACGAAAACCTGGGCCGACCGCATGAATCAGCTCTGTCGCATCGCAGTCAAGGAGGCCGAAGACGGCGACAGCGTGTTGCCGGGACATGCCCTGGTTGCGCCAGGCAGTTATCACATGACTCTCGTTCGGAGCGGCGCCCGGTATACGGTCCGCATCAACCAGGATCCTCCTGTGAATCGCCATCGCCCATCGGTGGATGTGATGTTTGCTTCGGTCGCCCAGTATGCTGGCGCCAATGCAGTCGGAGTCATCCTCACCGGCATGGGGGGCGATGGCGCCAAGGAAATGTTGACGATGAAACAGGCCGGAGCGTTTACGATCGCCCAGGACGAAGCCAGCTGCGTCGTCTTCGGTATGCCGAAGGAGGCAATCAAGCTCGGTGGGGTGGATAAGATATTGCCGCTGTCGGAGATTCCCGCTGCGATTGTGGCCTATGTCTGCAAGCTGTAGCAGGTTATCTGGTTTGTTTGGTTTGTCTTGTTTATTTGGTTGAACCAGACGAACCAGATAAACAAGACAAACCAGATCAACCAGATGAACCAGACAGACCAGACAAACTAGACAGACCAGAGAGTCCAGATCAACCAGACAGCCAATAGGCACAAGAAAGGATGATGTCATGCAAATCAAAGAACGCACCATGCCGGGAGGAATAATCTTGGACGTGGTGGGAGACTTGACCTATGCCAATCGGGCGGTTTTCAAGGCGGCGGTCGAGAAGGCGAAACAGACGGGCTGTCGACACCTCATTGTGAATTTGGAGCAGGTGCGATT
>JANYEF010000275.1 GCA_025363325.1 Nitrospira sp.
TCTATAGGATCTCGTTCGCATGGCAACACCGTAGCCCATCAGGGCCTGCAGTGTTGCACTTGGAGTTAGAACTCAAGGTGCTATACTTTCCTAACCCTCGGTCCTTGATTTCAGCCTGCTCCTCTTCCTGCAAATAGTTGAGGAACACCTCTACCCTCTTAAATCTAATTTCCATCCTTTCAAGTTTGTTCTCTTCCTTGTCAGCCAGATTGTCCACTTCCTTCACCATACGCCGAAGCTCTTCCTCAACCATTTGTTGATTCAAAGGCGTATCTTGCAGGATAAGATCCAAGTACGCGAAGGATTGCGCCAATTGCCGTGAATAATACCAACCAGCAGATGTCGCACGGACATGGCTGGCCCCCAAAATACAAAGAATAGGAATTGGGTCAGGTCTTGCAATCCAACATTTCCCGGCGTGTGGCGGGGATCTGGTCCATCTGGTTTCTTATCGTCTGCTTGGTTCGATGACAGGAACATGCACCGCTGCGACTGCTTGACTGAGCGGTCTCTGGGCGCGTAGCATCACAGTCAAGACGTTTCAGCCACGCTGACTGTCTCATCCCTCGCGCTTCGTCGCCCTTCCCAACGCGACCGATTCTCCAGTCTCCGCCGCTCCAACGCCGGCAGTACACTCCGCACACTGTCCCGAGACGATCACATCGCGGCAAGGAGGTATCCACATGTCGACTCAGAGGCCCATTACCGACCGCATCCTCGAACTACTCCAAGACTCCCAGGATTGCGCTTTCGAAGCCTTGGTGGCGCGCTATCCGGAGTTCACCTCTAGCGAGATTGATCAGGAGATCTCTCGCTTAAGCCGGGCGGGTAAGGTGATCATCACAAGGGGCGTGGGGATCTTCAGCATCAGACAAGCTGCAGTTGTCAGCTAAGCGCCGGGAATGAACATGCCGCGCCCAGAAAATGGGTCAGGTCTTGTAGTCACACATCCCGCGGCGCGTGGCGTGGATCTGGTTCATCTGGTTTCTTCGGTCTATCTCGTCTGTGTGGTTCGACGAACGAGAGAGACAAGACAGACCCGCGCACCCCTCGCGCGCTTGCCATCAGCTATAAGCCATACGCCATTCGCTCTTCTCTCCACCCCTCCCCTCACTCAAGGCTCCCACATCGTTTCCGGAGTGATGGATACGCCTCGGGCTTCGGAGTAGACTCGCGCACAGCAGATTACTGAGACTGCCTTGCTCTGCTTCCCGGGTGGCCCCAGAAGATTTATTCGTGAGGCGGCAGTGAGCCGCTAAACTTACGATGGGCCACGGTATGGCAAAAGGAGAAGCAACATGCTCGAGACCATTGCAATCATCATGGTTGTCCTCTGGCTTCTGGGTATTGTCACCTCGAACACCATGGGCGGATTCATTCATGCCCTCTTGGTCATCGCGGTCGTGGTGATTCTTGTTCGTGTCATTCGAGGTCGACGCGAATAAGGACCCTGGGGCAAAGCTTTGAGGGTCTTGCAATTCAACATCCCGCGGCGCGTGACGGGGAGCTGGTGCATCTGGTCTTTCTGGTCTGTCTCGTGTATGTGGTTCGACGAACGAGAGAGACCAGCCAGCCCCGTGCACCAGCTAGACTGTCTCTGAATCGCCCTCCCCTCACACAGCGATAGACCGAGCTGATCTGAAAAAGTAGGATGTCCCTGTTTTTTTGCTCGGAATTGGGGAAAGATCACTATAAAGCTTCGTACCTCAGGAAGGCAACCGTGCGAATATTATTACGCGTGAGACGTGAGAGATGAAACGTGTCCCATTGGGGAGATAAGAGCCTATGGCTAATGGCGTATAGCTGGTAGCGAAGACGCCCACTCTCCATTCCGAGCCATACACGCTTTTATTCGGATGAATGGTTGGCGTGGCTGTTCTAGCGACTAGCCACGTGACGCATCCCGGAGCAATAGGTGCATCAGGGAGTTCGTTTTGGGGCACCCAGGGTGAGGCGTTGGGACACTTGGATGTTATCGTTGATTTTGCAGGGTAACGGTGAGTTTGAATACAAACCACTCTGTTACGAAACGCGCAATTCACGACCGCCGAAGCTTGATACACAGTAAGGGGATCAGGCAGCACTGATTCCCTTACTGTGAAATGCCACGCGCCTTCAGCGGGTGACTAAAATAGATTCCATATTGCTCTCCAGGTCGTTCACCATCACCCACTCGGTAGCGCCGGCCTTGCGCACCCTCGCCTCCCAGCGGGCCAGACGGTCAAGATAGAGCCGAGGATCAGCGTTATCCGTACCCAGCTTGGTGACGTTCAATGCCACGATGCGGAAGCCATCAAGCTTGATTGGAAAATCGCGTATCGTTCCTTTGCCCAATTCTTCCTGCATATCCGAGAAAATAACAATGGTCTTGATGCCGGCCTTGGTCTCATTCAAGTATTCCGCGCCCTGGATCAGGCCGCCAGTGATATCGGTATAGGCACTGCCCTTGATTCCCTTGGCAAACTCCTCGACGCTGTCTTTGAACGCGCGCTTTTGCGCGGTGGCCTGCGAGGGGCGCTTGTCGAACGTGACCTTGGCGACGATATCTTTTTCAGTAAAGCTGCGCGTCTCCACCTTGGCCACGGCCAACGAATCTCCCGGGTTCAGCGTCGCCAGCAGGTAATTGATAATCTTGGATGCCTTCTTCATCTCCCGTGCATAGGTACCGGAGGTATCCACCAGCACATACACGCCATGGCTGTGTATGCGGCTGTCGCCACAAGCACTGACGAACACTATGCTGAACGACACGATCAAGAGGGTCAGATATTTACTCATGCCGCTCTCCTGGACTTGGACAGTTCCTTCTCTTCCATGCTACCCGTATCTCCCGTGGAACCTGCGCGCATCCCTATCACCCAGCGCTCGATCATCAGCGGAACGACGATCGTCACGTCATAGGTCAATTCGAGCACTTTGGCAAGCCGCTTGAACAGCAGACCCGCGAACCTGAGCACCACACCGAGGCCGCGCATGCCCTGCACCAGAAACACGCCGATGACGGTACGCAGCGAATGCACCACATTTTCAAACGGGATTGCCACGAACGCCAATGCGAAGGGAAGCACGAAGCCCATGACCATTTGTCCGATCATCGGTATGCTGGTCAACAAGCCATTTGACGCAGCCGGAGCGGCAGAGGCGAGATCACGCATCAGCGAAGCCTTATCGGCAATCAGCATATCGCGCATAAGTGCGAGGGACGACTCGATAGCAGCCAGGATGATCAAGAACACCAGGGACGCGATCATCAAACGGTGACGCATGCGATCGTCCATACTGGCAATTCTGGGAAACAGTTGTGTAATACGCAGCGATTCGAGCAGGAACAGGCCCATCGATGCTTCCATCAGGATAATCACCAACGCCGCGACATCCGACGTCTTCATGTTGTTGGTGATGTAATCGCTGGCGCCTACCATCTCCGACATAGGCAGCGCGATCAGTTTGTAGTTGATAAACGCCCCGCCCAATGCGATCACCATAACCAGCGAGGAAATCGCCAACTGCACGAAAGCGGATACCGTCAGAGCATGTTCGGTCTTGTTGTCCTTGGCCCGTATGTCCTCGAGTTTTCCCATTTGACCATCAATCTGTTTCGCGTTGGTCTGGAGCGTGAGCATCTTCTTGTCCATTTCACCTGCCAGTTTTTCTACAGAGCGCCATGATGGTTGCATTGCTTTCAAAATCTTGTGCCGTTCTTCATAGGAGCGCCGGAACTCCGCGACAGTCTTGTCATGTATCTTCTGGATGGATTTGTTGATGTCTTCCAAAAGTTGGCGTGGAATATCGCCTCCCGATTTGATCTTTGCAACTGATTTGAGCGCATCCACCCACTCTGGAGGGGGCGGCGGGACCTCTCCACATTTGTGGTAATCATCTTCGATGCGTGTCGCTTCCTCCATTATTTTTCGCTGCAAGGCAGGAAATTCCTGCATATCCTTGCGAATCATGTTGCCCACTCGCTCGAATTCCCGATCGATCACGGTCGCTGCGCTTTCCTGCCCATGCGCCAACAGCACCGACTGATTACGCACGCGTAAGTTTTCCGCTGACAGGAACAGCCAACGGGAGACGAACCGCATGGATTGGGATACCAGCGTACACACTGAGTAAATGACCCCGTGCATCGGCTTGCGCGCTGCATACAGAAATAGCATCGCCAGTGCGGCCAATGCGAAAACGGACAAGGCCACGTGATTGGGCCAAAACAACCAAGAATTCCAGGTCGTCATCGCGGGCTCCTCCCTTTGCTGAAACCGCTGCTTTTCTTATCCGTTACGAATCATGAACGTGAGATCAGGGCTTCCTTTCGCGCGTATGCCTGCACATCTGTTGAAATTTGCACACGCGAATGTCTGTAACCCGAGACGTCCTTCGGACCTAGAGAGCATTATCCATGCCGGTTTGTCGCAAATCGCTTAGAAATCAAGCACTAGGCGAGATAGAAGACTTTCCTCCTGATCCCCTCTGTCCTCTGGCACAGCGGCTCACGCTAGGACTGAAGGGGATTGCGCAGACATGTTCATCAATGGAGCATCCGGCCTGAAGTTGCAGGAAGGGGAAGGAAAATACTGCGTGCTAGTCTGACTACTTACTGTATTATCTGCTACTCACAGGATAATTGTGGCCCAGAGCTTCATCACGATCCACAGAACCGCTGCAATGGCGAGAGCCAGAAGTACGACAGTCCCGGCGATGATGCCGGCCACGTACAGCCTAGCCTGTTTCGATTCTCGGTATGGTTGGGTCGCTGCCCGCCGCAATAACTCTGCATTTCTCGCGTGACGTCGAAACCAGATCGAGAAGAGATCACCGACAATGGGGATGGTGCCGACCGTTCCATTGATGAGGAGGTTCACGCTCATCCGCGCAATACCGATCGAATGGAGGGCAGGTCTTCAATCAAACATTTCGCGGCGTGTGGCGGGGATCTGGTTAATCTGGTCTCTCTGGTTCATCTCGTCTGTCTGGTTTTTCTGGTTTATGTGGTTCGACGAGCAAGCGAGACCAGACAGCCCCGCGCACCAGATAGACTGCCTGAATCGGGCTTGCATTTTTCAACATCTGGGCATAGCCTAATCGCAAGAACCAGATGAGAGGAGGCCCGTATGGCAAAAGCCAAAGCCGAAGCGTTAGAGATGATCAAGAAACTGCCTGACGATGTGACTACCGGCGCGATCATGGAAGAGCTGTTCTTTAAACAACAAGTAGAGAAGGGCCTTCAGGATGTGGCGGAGGGACGGGTCCTCACGCAGGAAGAGCTGAAAGAAAGAATCGCTCGATGGCGCAAGTCCGCTGGTCGCTGACTGCAGGGGACGATCTTCAGGACATCGAAGACTTTATCGCCCGCGACTCCATCCTCCATGCGATCACGTTCGTCGATCGCATCGTTGAATCCACTGAGACACTTCTCAAGAA
>JANYEF010000296.1 GCA_025363325.1 Nitrospira sp.
GCCGCGCGCGCATGGCAAATACTGTGCGAAGACTTCGGAAAGGGCAAATAGATGACTATGAATTACAACAAGATCATCATCAAATGTCGAACGCGGGCAATTACATTCGCTGACATTCGCAGGGTCGAACGCATATTGAAACGGTTTGATGAAGGGATCGACATATCAAAAGTTTCCGGTACAGACATTCCGCAACCGTGCCTTTGCACTGGCTTTGGATTGGATGGCTTTGAAACTCACTATATCGGAACCGTTAGGAAACACGCTTTGACTACTCTCACGGTGGAGGCGATAGATGGCTGATACATGGTGGAAGCGCGAGATAATCGACGCGGCTAACGCGCTATTCGTTGACGAAATTTCGTCACGGAATTTTATCCAGATATTATTGGCAATTGAAACAAGGCTGGCGCTAGAGATTGCGCAAACTGATGACTACGGAAGCAGTCACAAAATCGCTTCTAAAATGATCGTAAAATTTGCATCGGAGGAGATGAAGTAATGGATAATTCACCAAATACTGAATGGCAACGTGGGGCAAGTCGGGCGCCGCAGGTCACGCCATTAGATTTCGGACACTTTGTTCCAATAGATTTGAGCGAAATTTACGAAGTCAGGCTGCGCGATTGGTTCGCAGGGCAGGCACTGCAAGGGATCTTGGCGGCTTCCAAAGCCATAGACCCTAACGAGTGCAGTGGATCTGAACTCACGGACATATTTACGAAGGCGTGTTATTGCATCGCCGACGCAATGATGGAATCGAGGACGGAAGAGAAATGACACAAGTAGAGTTTGAAAAGTTGGTATTGAAACTAGAGTTGATAACACACAATCACGCGCTGGTTATGACCACCGCGAGCAGTGAATACCTGGACGAGCTCGAGGCTAAAATTAAAACCACCCGGGGTGCTATACGCCTCGCATTCCACTCACAGACCGCCAAACTGAACGCCATTCAAGACGTCTGCAAGTTCCAGTCGTCAGGGTTGGCGCACCAGATATGCAGAATCATTGAAGGTGATACGACAACATGGGCAAATGGGAGACCGGTAGAGAGTAAGGAGGAAGAGAAATGACAGAAGATACCAAAGACTTAATCCACTTGAAATACCATTCGTACGCAGATCGCATCCGCGCCTCATTTTGGAAGTGCGTTCCATGGAAAGCACAGGAGTGTCTAATGACTTGGAAAACACTCAGGCCAAAGCCTTATAAAATTCTGGAACGAATGTTCTATGATCGGAGTTTCAACAAAGTGTTAATCGAAATTGACAAGCAATTATCCGAAGAAACTATCAAAGAACTCAAGTTCCGTAATTACGAACTGAACCGGCAACTAGAAGAATTGAGGCAAATCAAATGACACTCGAAGAATTATCCGCAGCCTACAACGACCTGGAATACCGACTGCGGCGGCAGGTTGACACGATGAAGGACCTTGCCGCTCGGTACGACAAAATATACAAGAAGGTCCACGGGGTCGACAGCGACGAAGAATGGTTATTGTCCGAACAGCGCAACATCGCTGATTTCAAATCAAAGAATGACGATCCGAATGAACAGTCGGCGCATCGGGATTTATTGAATCGAGTGTTGAATGACCCGAAGTTCCTGGAGGTAGAGAAGTAATGACTCCCAAGGAAACCATCAATGACAAGGATTGAACATATAACTAAAATGATGCACCACACGGATTTTGTCTATGAGGATGAATATGGGATATTCATCAACATGAATGATGAATGGGGATTTGCGAGTGCGGACACCCCATACATTCCAATGGACGAAATGCTGGAAGTCGGCAGGCTATTCTCGGAATACGGTTATTGCGGATTGCTCTATTGGTACAGTGAACGAGAAGGAAAAATGAAGTCAATGTTCGATGAAATAAATCGAAAGGTGGAATTCGTGAGGCAAGAGGAATCTAAGAATGGGGCCAATTCATGATACCCTCTCACTGCGGTCGGCCTATGATGTCCGCAAATGGCGGAACAAAATGGTTCTGCAGGGTTTGCCGCGGGATTACAGGAGTTATCGACGCGGATAAGCCGAAGGTGCGGGAGAGGAACAATGCCCATGAACACAATGAACAGGTTGCGGTAATTGATTGGGCCAAATACGAGATCATCAAATACCCATGCCTGGACCTGTTGTATTCGATCCCAAACGGTGGCGCCCGCAATGTTGTTGTGGCAGTTAAGTTGAAGGCTGAGGGCGTAAAAAGTGGAGTCCCGGACCTTTGCTTACCCGTCGCACGTCACGGCTTTCATAGCCTTTACATTGAGATGAAGTACGGCAAGAATAAGCCCAGCGCGGATCAAAAGCGGATCATTGAACGCCTCCAAGAAGAAGGTAACAAAGTCGTAGTTTGCTATTCGGCGGACGAGGCGATCAAGGCATTGAAAGAATATTTAGGGAGTAAATTACTTGAACGAAAGTACTACTATCTAAAATGAGAAAGCAAGTCACCTACCAGCACAGAATCGCTGACTTCACTAGAGACGAAATAC
>JANYEF010000323.1 GCA_025363325.1 Nitrospira sp.
CACGCCTGCCGTATCCGGGCCTTTGTCCGCAACGGCGTCGTGATGCGGGTCGAGCAGAACTACGACCACCAGACCTATGAAGACCTCTATGGCAACCGTGGAACCTTTGCTCATAACCCGCGCATGTGTTTGAAGGGGTACACCTTCCATCGCCGCGTCTACGGCCCCTATCGGTTGAAGGGTCCCTTGATGCGAAAGGGCTGGAAGGAATGGATGGACGCAGGCTCACCGGAGCTGACCCCAGAAACGAAGCGCAAGTATAAGTTTGACAGCCGCTTTCTGGACGACATGCTGCGTGTGTCATGGGATACGGCCTTCACCTATGCCGCGAAGGCCATGATCATCATTGCCACTCGGTACAGCGGAGAAGCCGGTGCTCGTCGTCTCCGTGAGCAGGGGTATGCGCCGGAAATGATCGAGATGATGAAGGGCGCGGGCACCCGTACCTTCAAGCATCGCGCCGGCATGCCGGTCCTCGGCATCATCGGCAAGATGGGGAACACCCGGATGAACGGCGGCGTCAACGCGCTGCTAGACACCTGGATCAGGAAGGTCGGCCCGGAGCAGGCCCAGGGCGGTCGCTATTGGTCGAACTATACCTGGCACGGCGACCAGAACCCCTCTGACCCCTGGTGGTGCGGGGCCCAGGCGTCCGACTGCGACCTCTCCGACATGCGCTTCTCCAAGCTGAACACCAGCTGGGGTAAGAACTTTGTCGAGAATAAGATGCCGGAAGCCCACTGGAAGTTGGAGTCTATCGAGCGGGGCGCCCGAGTCGTGGTCATCACACCCGAGTATAACCCCACCGCCACCCGTGCCGACTACTGGATGCCGCTCCGGCCCGCGTCCGACGGCGCCATTTTCCTAGGCGCCATGAAGATCATCGTCGATGAGAATATGCATGACGTCGACTTCCTCAAGGGCTATACCGATGCGCCCGTGCTCGTCCGTACGGATACCTTGCAGTTCCTGGATCCACGCGACGTGGTCACCGAGTACCAGTTCCCGGACTTCTCGAAGAGCTACTCGGGCCGGGTACAGTCCTTGACGCCCGAGCAGGTCCAGCGGCTCGGCGGGATGATGGTCTGGGACCTGAACAAGAAGCAGGCGGTCCCGCTCCATCGGGAGCAGGTCGGCTGGCACTATCAGAACAGCGGCATTGACGCCGCCCTCACCGGGACCTACCGCGTGAAGCTGCTCAACGGTCGAGAAATCGACGCGATGCCGGTCTGGCAGATGTACTTGGTACACTTCCAGGATTACGATCTGGACACGTGCCATCAGATCTGCAGGACGCCGAAAGATCTCCTGGTCCGGTGGGCACGGGATTCAGGCTCGATCAAGCCCGCCGCAATCCATAACGGCGAAGGGACGAACCACTACTTCCATCAGACCATCAACTCTCGTGGCGCCGCAATGGTGCTCATCGTCACCGGCAACGTCGGAAAGTTCGGCACCGGGCAGCATACCTGGTCCGGCAACTACAAGGCCGGAATCTGGACGGCCACGCCCTGGTCCGGTGCTGGCCTGGCGGTGCATACGGGGGAGGATCCGTTCAACATCACTCTGGATCCGAACGCGCACGGCAAAGAAATCAAAACGAAGTCGTATTACTACGGCGAAGAAGTCGGCTATTGGAACCACGGCGACACCGCCCTGATCGTCAGCACGCCGAAGTACGGACGCAAGGTGTTCACGGGCAAGACGCACATGCCGACCCCGAGCAAATTCCGTTGGGTGGTCAATGTGAACGTGCTCAACAACGCCAAGCACCACTATGACATGGTGCGCAACGTCGATCCGAACATCGAGACCCTGATCTGTCAGGACATCGAGATGACCTCAGACGTCAACCACAACGACATCGCCTTCGCCGCGAACTCCTGGATGGAGTTCACCTATCCGGAAATGACGGTGACGGTGTCCAATCCATGGATTCAGATCTGGAAGGGCGGGATCCGGCCCCTGTACGACACGCGGAACGACCTCGATAGCTTTGCCGGCGTTGCAGCCAAGTTGTCTGACATGACCGGCGACACGCGTATGCGCGACTATTTCAAGTTCGTCTACGAAAACCGCGTCGACGTCTATGCGCAGCGCATGCTCGATGCCTCCAGCACCTTCTACGGATACAGCGCGGACGTCATGCTGAAGTCTGAAAAGGGCTGGATGGTCATGGTGCGGACCTATCCGCGCACTCCCTTCTGGGAAGAGACCAACGAGTCGAAGCCCATGTGGACGCGCACCGGCCGGTACGAAACCTATCGGACCGAGCCAGAGGCGATCGAATACGGTGAAAACTTCATCTCACACCGTGAAGGCACGGAAGCGACACCGTATCTGCCGAACGCCATCATGACCAGCAACCCGTATGTCCGTCCTGACGACTACGGGATTCCGGTCACGGCCCAGCACCATGACGACAAGACGGTGCGGAACATCAAGCTCCCGTGGCAAGAAATCAAGCGGCATGCGAATCCGTTGTGGGAAAAGGGGTACCAGTTCTACTGCGTCACGCCGAAGACCCGGCACCGGGTGCACAGCCAATGGTCTGTGAACGACTGGGTGCAGATTTACGAGTCGAACTTCGGCGATCCGTACCGCATGGACAAACGGACACCAGGGGTGGGCGAACACCAGTTGCACATCAACCCGCAGGCGGCGAAAGACCGCGGCATCAACGACGGCGACTACATCTATGTGGACGGCAACCCGGTGGACCGGCCCTATCGTGGCTGGAAGCCGTCAGATCCGTACTATAAGGTCGCGCGCCTCATGATCCGCGCGAAGTACAACCCGGCCTATCCGTACCACGTCACGATGGCGAAGCACGCCCCGTACGTCTCGACACCGAAATCGGTCAAGGGCCATGAGACACGGCCAGACGGACGCGCCATCGCGGTGGACACCGGCTATCAATCCAACTTCCGGTATGGGGCCCAACAGTCCTTTACTCGAAGCTGGTTGATGCCGATGCACCAGACCGACTCGTTGCCAGGCAAGCACGCCATCGCCTGGAAGTTCAAGTGGGGCTACCAGGTCGACCACCATGCGATCAATACGGTCCCGAAGGAATGCCTCATCCGTATCACCAAGGCGGAAGACGGTGGCATCGGGGCACGGGGTCCATGGGAGCCGGTCCGGACCGGATTCACGCCGGGCCAAGAGAACGAGTTCATGATCAAGTGGCTCAAAGGCGAACACATCAAGATCAAGGTGTAAGGCAGATGGACGAATGACATGCCTCGAGTATTCATATAATACCAGTGCCGCTCTTGGCACTTACAGGCCAGGGGCGGCTACTTCTGGCCGTCTATTGCTAGAGCAAAATGTGGGATTCGTCATTGCAGCCACGCAACATATTTATAGCAGACGATAATGAACTCCTACTCTCTGCTCTCCGTAGACGGTTTGAAGGGAAATTCCGGCGGGTATGTGTCTTCAGTTCGGGAGAAAGTCTCTTGGACGCCATCGTTTATGAGACGCCGGATATCATTGTATTAGATTTGAAAATGCCTGGCGCGAGCGGGATAGAAACATTGCGGAGGGTCCGGTGCATTCATCCACAGGCGCTGGTGATTCTCTTGACAGCCTACGGTTCTTCAGAGGATCGTGAGGCCGCACAGGTACTCGGCGTCTTTGACGTGGTAACGAAGAGAGTCGGCCTCGAAGATCTCGATTTGGCAGTCGCACGCGCGTTGGGGCGCCTGGGCACAGGTTCCTAGGAGTCTCAGTGCAACAGTATTCAACTGCGCCGTATGGAACGATGAAAAGATAGTCGTACTTCTAATACAGAGCACAGAGGAGGATTCACCATGCCTGAAGTGTATAACTGGCAACTGGGACGGAAGATGCTGTATCCCTACGAGGAACGGCATCCGAAGTGGCAGTTTGCCTTTGTGTTCAACATCAACCGGTGTTTAGCGTGTCAGACCTGTTCGATGGCTGACAAGTCGACCTGGCTCTTCTCCAAGGGTCAGGAATACATGTGGTGGAACAACGTGGAAACCAAGCCGTACGGCGGATACCCACAGTTCTACGACGTGAAGATTACCCAGCTCATCGAGCAAGTGAATCCGGGCGGACAGGTGTGGAACGTCCGGGTGGGACGGAAGCACCATGCCCCCTACGGGGTGTTCGAAGGGATGACCATTTTCGACGCCGGGGCCAAGGTCGGCCAGGCCGCGATCGGCTATATCCCGACGGACCAAGAATGGCGGTTCGTGAACATCTATGAAGATACGGCGACCTCGATGCGGGCCCTCGTGGAGGGCATCGATAAAACAGGATTTTCACGGGACGAACCGTGGAAGATGACGGGCAGCAGTCTGCCGGAGCATGAGACGTTCTTCTTCTATCTCCAGCGGATTTGCAACCACTGCACGTATCCGGGCTGCTTGGCAGCTTGCCCGCGGAAGGCGATCTACAAGAGACCCGAAGACGGGATCGTGTTGATCGACCAGAACCGATGCCGCGGGTATAAGAAATGCGTGGAGCAGTGCCCATTCAAGAAACCGATGTATCGCGGAACCACACGCGTATCCGAGAAGTGCATCGCATGTTATCCGCGCATCGAAGGTAAGGACCCGCTGACGGGCGGCGAGCCGATGGAAACGCGCTGCATGGCGGCCTGCGTCGGAAAGATCCGGATGCAGAGCCTGGTGCGCATCGGTGAGGACGGCCTGTGGGCGGAAGATCGGTGGCACCCGCTCTACTACGCGATTCGCGTGGAGCAGGTGGCGCTCCCACTGTATCCGCAGTGGGGCACCGAGCCCAACGGCTTTTACATTCCGCCACGGCACAGCCCGCGTGGCTATGCGCGACAGATGTTCGGCCCGGGCGTCGATAACGCCATCGAAAAGTATCTCGTGCCCAGCCGTGAACTGTTGGCAGTCCTCCAGCTCTGGAGAGCCAGCCAGCAGATCATCTTCCGGTACGATGTCATTCCTGGTCCGAAAGTGTTCGAGACCCAAATCCACGGGAAACGGTTCGAGATGTACAACGATACCGTGTTGGGCTTCAATAAGTCGGGCAAGGAAGTGGCGCGGATTCAGGTCGAAGAGCCGATCTACATTCGGCCGGCCGAGCGCGTCACCTGGCTGTAAGTTTCAGTTAGGCCATCGATTCACAGGGGGCGGAGTTCCTTCGAGGACTCCGCCCCTTCTGTTTGAGCCAAGCCTGCTGAATCCTACCGGTCTTTCGGCTCAACCTATATGCGCCTTCTGCGCACTTGACGTTGGCTAGTGTGTCCAGTAGAGTTAGAAGGTTATAAGGGCGTCTTTCCATCCCAAGTCTAGGGTATCATCAGCGTGACCTCTCCTCAGCAGCAATCAATCCCATTTGCTGCCCAAGCCATACCCTTCGGCGAGTTTCTGGCCTCAGGAAAACTCCCAGAAGGCTATCTCGCCAGCGAGTATCTCGCTCAGCAATTCGTCGAGCGTCTTGTACACTATGTTCTCAGTGTCCCAGCCGGCAGTTACACCATGGCTCAATTGGGCCATCTCCTGGAACAGATAGACTCTCGCTCACAGGTCCTCTTCTTCAAACGTCTCAAAGAAACCAGTCCCGAGAGTCTCAAAGATTTCGCCCCGCTCTATTACGGCTTCATGAACGAGTTTCATTCTCTCCTGTTTACCTAGCCCTACAACTTTTTCCTTGTCGCCTTGGCATTCTC
>JANYEF010000324.1 GCA_025363325.1 Nitrospira sp.
AGCTTCAAAAACTCCAGCCTGGTTTGCGGCTGACTGCGGAAGGCGCCTAGCATGGAGCTGGTGACCGCGATGGTGTTCTGTTTTTCGACGCCCCGCATCATCATGCAAAGGTGTCTTGCTTCGACAACCACGCCCACGCCATGCGCATTGAGCTTGGTCTTGAGGGTTTCGGCAATCTGCACCGTCAGCCGCTCTTGGACTTGCAGTCGGCGCGCAAAGGTGTCCACGATGCGCGGAATCTTGCTGAGCCCCACCACCTTCTTATTGGGCAAATAGCCCACATGGACTCTGCCGTAGAATGGCAGCAGGTGGTGCTCGCACATGCTGAAGAAATCGATGTCTTTGACAATGACCATCTCGTCGTACTCGATCGGGAAGAGCGCACCGTTCAGGAGCTGATCGATGTCGCGGTGATAGCCCTGGGTCATGAAGGCGAGGGCTTTGGCGACTCGCTCGGGAGTCTTGAGAAGCCCGTTCCGGCCTGGCTTTTCACCGAGAGCGAGCAGCATCTCTGTGACCAGGGATTGCAGCACATCCAGATCCGCCGGTCTGCCGTTCCCTCTGACATCTTCGACTTGCTGCTGACTTCTCCGCTTGACTCCCTGCTTAGCCATGCCGCCCCTCTCTATACCGTAATGCTCAATGTTACATGATGAATTTTGAATGTGGAATGTTGGGAAATCATCAAATCGTCAGACATCCTTCCGATTCCGACAATTCTACATTCAACATTTATCATTCAACATTCCCAATGCCCCCCGCATACTCGAAGTAGTTGTCGCGTGTTTCTATCAGCCCGACCTTTTCCAGTTGCCCCGTGGGGAGGCACTTCACTAACAGATCCCAGATCAGCAGCACCAGATTTTCCCCCGTCGTGGTGCGATTGGCAAACTCAGGATCTTGATTGAGATCGTGATGGTCGAATCGCGTGATTATTTGTTGTCCCACAGTCCGATCCAGCCGATCGAGGTTTACGCTTTTACTGGTCGTGGTCGGAACCGTGCTCTTCACGGTCACCAGCACAACGTAGTTATGGCCGTGCCCATTGGGATTATTGCACTTCCCAAAGGCAGCCAGGTTTTCTTGGGGAGACAGATGATCCGTATGCAGCCGGTGCGCCGCGCAGAATCGATATCGCCGCGTGATGCTCGCCTGTGCCATCGTGAATTCAGCTCACACCCTACGCAAAAATAGAGAAGCCAGGACCGGCCGCCGTATTCGGACAATCCTGGCTTCCCCTGTCATTCAATCAACTGACCGGCTTGCGCCACCTCAGCGCACATTCCTTAGGCGCTGAAGGAGCTGCCGCAGCCACACGTGGTCTTCGCTTGTGGGTTCTTGATCGAGAACCCGGACCCTTGGAGACTGTCCACGTAATCGACTTCGGCTCCCTGAAGGAGCGGAGCGCTCTGCGAATCCATGATGACCTTGACGTCACCCTTTTCAATCACAGTGTCGTCGTCGGCCATCTTCGATTCGAAAGCCATCCCATATTGATAGCCATGACACCCGCCGCCCTTGACGTAGACCCGCAGGCCGACGATATCCTTCTCTTCCACCATCAATTCCTTGATCTTCTGCTCTGCAATCGCCGTAATCGTAACCATCGTAATCCTCCTCGTGTGACCAAGCCGTCCTTCGAAGACCTGCCTGGAATGATTTAGTGTAACATCTCTTTACCCGATTTCAATGCCCTGCGACTCCGACTGCGGCGTCGTGGGCGCAACCCACTTGCCCTCTGGTACCAGCACGACTACGTCTCCGAGCACTTTGGCCTGGCATCCAAGTCGATGCCACGACTCACTGAGGGCTTCCCGATCGAGGAGATCTTGCTCATCGAAGTCGATTTCCGACAGGTTTTCGGCCCCGAACTGCACTTCGACCCGACAGGTGGTACAGGAAGCGTTCCCACCACAATCGTTATTCAACACAAACCCGAGAAGCTTCGACGCCTCTAACAACGACGTATTGGCCTCAACTTCTCCGCTCTTGCCCTCAGGATGAAGAAACGTCACACGCGGCATCCCGAATCCCTCTCACTATACCGTGGCACCGGTCGCCACCAGCTGATAGGGACAGCGCTGCAACCGGATATGTTCCTCAAACTCGTGACGGAACAATTTTATGCTGCTCTGCACCAACACGGCGGCTCCGGTCACCAGTGTGCAATAGCCCGTCCCCTTCACAAATCCACAGACCTGGAGGAGACTATCCATATCTTTCTCCGTCCCCTCTCCCTGCTCGATCTTGGTCATGAGCGCGGCGAGATTGATGGTCCCCATTCGACAGGGTGGGCACTGCCCACAGCTCTCGCCTTTGAAGAAATCGGAGAACTTGAGCGTCTGCGCCACCATACACGTCGCATCATCGACCACGATCACGCCGGCCGACCCAAGCCCCGTGCCGGCTTTCTTCAACGAATCGAAATCCATCGTCAGGTCGAGCTGATCGGCGGTGACCATCGAGAACGCCGGTCCACCGGGGAACACCGCCTTGATCTTGCGCCCGCCAGGCACCCCCCCGCCGCACTTGCCCACAAGCTCCCTGATCGTGACCCCCATGGGCATCTCGTACACGCCTGGCCGATTCACGGCGCCGCTCAGGGAGAACATCATCGTGCCCGGACATTTTTCTGTGCCGACCTGCGTGAACCAGGCTGCGCCTTTCAGGAGGATCCGAGGAATGTTGCACAAGGTTTCGACGTTGTTGACCAGCGTCGGCTTCCCGTAGAGGCCAAAGTCCGTCGGGTAGAACGGCGGCTTCTGTCTCGGCATCGCCGGACGCCCTTGCATGGATTCGAGCATCGCGGTCTCTTCACCGGCCACATAACTCCCGTGGCCTTCAAAGACCTGTAGATCGAGATCCACGCCACTCCCCAGAACATTGTGGCCCAAGAACCCTTGAGCCTTCGCCTGCGCCAACGCCTTCTTCAGATTGTCCCGTTCTTCGTGGTATTCATGATTCACATAGATAAACGCCGCCTTCGCCTGCACCGTGTAGGCCGCAATGAGGCAGCCCTCGATGAGTTGGTGGGGCGCCTGCTTGAGCAAATAACGGTCTTTAAATGTCCCTGGCTCATGTTCGCCTGCATTACAGACGAAATAGTGTTCCTTCACCCGATGATTGAGAACCTTTTCCCACTTGATGCCAGTGGGAAAGCCCGCGCCCCCTCGTCCACGGAGCCCGGCTTTCTTCAATTCATTGACGATATCGTGCGCACTCAGCTCTTTCACACACTTCTTCCAGGCCTCGTAGCCCCCGATCTTCCGGTAGGCCTCGATATCCCAAGGAGCGCCATCGAGCGTTTGAAGCACTCGTGGTTCAGTCGCAGTCGTCATGCGCCCTTCCTCACCCGTTCGGCTCGAAGTATAGACCGATAATATAAGATGTCTGGCCGGTATTCGTCAAGACAATGACCTGATAATAGGCCTGAATCTCAACGACTTAGGCCCACTGCCCTATACAGAACCCGGCACATGGGCCATCTAGCCGTAAAAGGTAAGACGTGAAAGGTGAAACGTATCTCGTTGGGGATAAGAGCGTATGGCTAATGGCGTATAGCTGGTAGCAAAGACTCTCCTCTTTACTCCAGACCATACGCTATTGGCTATACGCTAAATGCTCTTTTCTTTGGACGAGAGATGAACGGACTTGCCGACGGGATTTCCCGCCGGCAGTCGTACACCGTCTTACTTGAGGTGGCTGCCGGCCCCCATGAATAACAGCATGGGAATCGACAACATAAAGTTGACCCGCGAAGCGAGGAGCGCGGTCCGACCCCACTGGGCCATTTCCGCCGGCGCAGGAGTCCCCTGGGCTGCCGCCGTGACCGCCGCAATAATTCTCCTTTGGTTCGGCCAAATAATCGCGTGGACATTGGCCATCATGATGATACCTAATAGCCCGCCGATTCCTAGCGCAATCGCGCCAGTTCCACCTCTTTGATACAGATAGAGGTACAACACAATCCCGGCAAGCACCGTGACCGTCGCGCCATGACGGAACCAGTTCAGCGCGGCGGGCATCAACTTGGGAATCACAATGTTCTTGGTGGGGCCATCCAAACTCTTCAAGAACGACGCATTGATCAGGTTGAAGAAATACAACAACCCGATCCAGACGATCCCAGCCAAGAAATGGGTCCAGCGTAACAGTAAACCAAACCAATCGGCATCACCGACCGCCATGCCGGTCATACCGAGATACCCCATGATCAACACCACAGCGAGGGCAAACCCTACGCCCATCGTCTGCATCGGACTCTCAAGAAATTTCATAGTATCTCCTCGCTCAGTGTACTGCTCAATGTATTGCTACGTCGCTGTCTGTACGGCAAGCGGCGTCGGATTGTCAAGCAAGGGATAGGTCGGTCACAAGTCATTTGTCATTGGTCAACAGAGAGAATGAGACCTGCTGTTCCTATCAGAAACTATTGACCGCTGGCCATTTCGTTATGCCATTAATCGATCGACTGTTGCGCAGAGTTCGCGCACTGCGCTAGCAGAGGTTGCCAATGCCGCTCGCTCCTCTGTCGTCAGCTCATACTCGACAATCTGTTCCGCCCCGCCTCGGCCCAGCGTAACCGGCACCCCAACGACGACATCCTGTAATCCATACTCGCCCTCGCAGAGCACCGCACAGGGCACCACCCGCTTCTGGTCCTTCATGATCGCCTCGACCATATCGACCGCCGAGGCTGACGGCGCATAGAACGCGCTGCCCGTTTTCAACAGGCTCACGATTTCAGCGCCCCCCTCGCGTGTCCGCTTCACAATCGCCTCCAACCGGTCCTTCGACATCAGTTCTGAAACCGGTTTCCCCTTCACCGTCGTGTAGCGCGACAGCGGCACCATCGTGTCGCCATGCCCCCCCAACACCATCGCCGCGACGTCAGGCCCTGACACACTCAATTCTGCGGCGATGAAGGCACGCATGCGGGCGGAATCGAGCACCCCCGCCATGCCCAAGACTCGCGATTTCGGCAGTCCACTGACACGACGCGCCACATGGACCATGACATCCAAGGGGTTAGTGACGAGAATCAGGATGATGTTCGGCGATCGAGACACCAACGCAGACACGACCGACTTCACGATCTTTGCGTTCGTGGTCAATAGTTCGTCACGGCTCATCCCTGGCTTGCGAGGAATTCCTGACGTGATCACCGCCACCGACGAGCCGGCCGTTTCATCATAGCCGTTGGTGCCCACCACGCGGGTGCTATAGCCGCAGACTGGCCCGGCCTGTGTGATATCGAGCGCCTTGCCTTGCGGGACGCCCTCGACAATATCGACGAGCACCACCTCGTACTCATCCTTCTCGGCCAGCCGCTGCGCCGTCGTGCCTCCGACGTTCCCCGCGCCCACCACCGTAATCTTCGGTCTCCCCATGCTTCCCTCCGGTCCAGTCCTGAGTTACTGAGCGGGCCACCAAATAGTGCGTAGTTCATCACGCGGCATAGCGGACATGTTTCTCACGAAACAGGTTTGTGATCACCTGCGGTTGCTTCTGGCGCCGATACAAATGGCTGCGCACGATGGCCATGAGTTCGGTCCG
>JANYEF010000343.1 GCA_025363325.1 Nitrospira sp.
AGATGGACGTGGTCGTGCTGATCTCGAACTGCCCGCAACTGAACAACCCGTGCAATGCCTACAACCCCACGCCAATTCGTTTGCTGGTGTGGCATCCGACTAACGCATGCTGACGGCCGGCCATCCGCGTCTTGTCAGCAGGGAAAGGAACAGCGCATGTTCGAGAAAGTACTGATTGCCAATCGCGGCGCTATTGTCTGCCGCATCATCCGCACCCTGCGCCGTATCGGAGTGAAAAGCGTGGCGGTGTATACCGATGCCGATGCATTGTCGCGGCATGTGCTGGAAGCCGACGAAGCGTATTGCATCGGTAGCGGAGTCGCGGCGGACAGTTATCTGCGCGCTGACAAGATCTTGCAAGTCGCACGGCAAAGCGGCGCTCAAGCCATTCACCCTGGATATGGCTTTCTCAGTGAGAAAGCGGATTTCGCCGAGCAATGCGCGGCCCATGGCATTTGCTTCATCGGCCCCAGCCCGCAGCAGATGCGTGCTTTTGGCCTGAAGCATACGGCGCGCGCGCTCGCCTTGCAAAATCAGGTGCCATTGCTACCGGGGACCGGTTTGCTGGACAACGTGGAACAGGCGCTGCGCGAAGCGGCACAGATCAGTTATCCGGTCATGCTGAAAAGCACCGCCGGCGGCGGCGGTATCGGCATGCGGTTGTGCTGGAACAAGGATGAACTGACCGGCGCCTATGAATCGGTGAAATACCTGGCACAGAACAACTTCCAGGATGCCGGCCTGTATTTGGAGAAATATGTCGAGAATGCCCGCCACATCGAGGTGCAGATTTTTGGCGACGGCAAGGGTGGGGTGATTGCGCTGGGGGAGCGCGACTGCTCGGTACAACGGCGCAACCAGAAGGTGATCGAAGAAACCCCTGCGCCCAATCTTGCTCCGCGCTTGCGCCAGGCCCTGCTGGATACGGCCGTGCGCCTGGGCCAGGCGGTCAACTACCAGTCTGCCGGCACGGTGGAATACATTTTCGATGCATCCAGTGGCGAGTTCTATTTCCTCGAAGTGAATACGCGGCTGCAAGTCGAGCACGGTGTGACCGAAGAAGTCACCGGCATCGATCTGGTGGAGTGGATGGTGCGGCAGGCTGCCGGAGACCTGCCGCCGCTGGATTCATTCGACATCCAGCCACGCGGTCATGCCATTCAGGTACGCGTGTATGCCGAGAATCCGGCCAAAGATTTTCAGCCTTCCTGTGGCACGCTCACTGCTACAGAGTTTCCGTCTGCCGCGCGCGTTGAAACCTGGGTAGAGCGCGGTATCGAAATTTCACCGTTCTATGACCCGATGCTGGCCAAGATCATCGTGCAGGCGGCCGACCGCGAACAGGCCATCACGAACTTGCTGGCCGCGCTCGACGCAACCGCCCTGCACGGCATCGAAACCAATCTGGATTATCTTAAGCAAATTTTGCATAGCACGGTGTTCCGCAATGGTCAGCACACCACGGGCTTCCTCAACAGCTTTCATTTCCTTGCACATACCATCGAGGTGCTCACCCCCGGTGTGCAGACCACGCTACAGGATTATCCGGGGCGGCTAGGTTATTGGCAGATCGGTGTGCCGCCATCCGGGCCGATGGACGCGCTGGCATTCCGTCTAGCCAACCGTCTGGTGAACAACGAACAAGACCGGGCCGGGCTCGAGATTACCGTTATTGGCCCGACCCTGCGTTTCAACTGCGACAGCGTGATTGCCGTAACCGGTGCACCCATCGAGATGCGCCTGGACAGCGAGCCATTGACGCAATGGGAGTCGCATGCGGTCAAGGCGGGCGCAGTACTACGGCTTGGAAAAGTACAGGATCACGGCTGCCGTGCCTATCTGGCCGTGCAGGGTGGCTTTCAGGTACCCGCGTATCTTGGCAGTAAAGCCACCTTCACGCTCGGTCTGTTCGGCGGACATGCCGGGCGCGCTCTGCGGAGCGCCGACGTGCTGCACATCGCCGCGCCGCACAGCCATTCCCCTCGCACCTTGCCGCCGGAACTGGTTCCGCACTATACCGACAATTGGGAAATCGGTGTACTGTACGGCCCGCACGGGGCGCCAGATTTTTTCACCGAGGAGGATATCCAGGTTTTTTTTGCGGCGAGCTGGAAAGTGCATCACAACTCTAGTCGCACCGGCGTGCGGCTGCTCGGCCCAAAGCCGGAATGGGCGCGCCGCGATGGCGGCGAGGCAGGGCTGCATCCCTCCAACATCCATGACAATGCCTACGCTATTGGCGCGGTGGATTTCACCGGCGATATGCCGGTGATACTGGGGCCGGACGGCCCCAGTTTGGGCGGGTTCGTCTGTCCGGTGACTATTGTTGCTGCCGAACTATGGAAGATGGGGCAGCTCAAGCCGGGTGACAGCGTGCGCTTCCGCTGGATGTCAGCGGAGCAGGCGCTGGCGCTGGAGAAGGTGCAGGACACGATGATCCAGCATCTTCATCTGCCGAAAACTATCCCGGTGCTACCCAGGGCAAGCACGATGGGTAGTCCCATCCTGCGTTGCATTTCGGAAAGTTCCCGGCAGGTGCAGGTCGTATATCGCCAGTCTGGCGACAAGAATCTACTGGTCGAGTATGGCCCGCCGGTGCTCGATCTCAATCTGCGCTTTCGCGTACACGCGCTGATGGAATGGGTGCAGCACACCATCGATGCGGGTCGCCTGAAGGGGGTCGTGGATCTGACGCCGGGTATCCGTTCGCTGCAAATCCATTTTGATTCGCGCGTGCTGCCGCGCGCCACATTGCTCGACATACTCATTGCTGGGGAGAAGACACTGCCCGCCATCGAGGAGATGGAAGTGCCGACGCGCATCGTGCATCTGCCGTTGTCATGGGACGATGCGGCGACGCGCTTGGCGATCGATAAATACATACAGTCGGTGCGCAGCGATGCACCGTGGTGTCCGAGCAATATCGAGTTTATTCGCCGCATCAACGGACTGGACAGTATCGAGGTAGTGCAACGCATCCTGTTTGAGGCGAGCTATCTGGTGCTGGGGCTGGGCGACGTGTATCTGGGCGCGCCGGTGGCGACCCCGGTCGATCCACGCCATCGTCTGGTCACCACCAAGTACAACCCGGCCCGCACCTGGACTCCAGAGAACGCGGTGGGGATAGGCGGAGCCTATCTGTGCGTGTATGGCATGGAAGGCCCCGGCGGTTACCAGTTCGTCGGGCGTACGGTGCAAATGTGGAACCGTTATCGCCAGACTGCCGATTTCAAGGATGGTAAGCCTTGGCTCCTACACTTTTTCGATCAGATCCGCTTCTATCCGGTGAGCGAGAGCGACCTGCTCGAACTGCGTAAGGATTTTATCACCGGTCGCTTTAAGCTGCGCGTTGAAGAAGCCACATTCAGCTTGAAACAGTACAACAATTTCTTGCATGAGAATGCGGCAGCCATCAACGTGTTCAAAATCAGTCAGCAAGCTGCATTCGAAGCCGAGCGCGAACGCTGGAAGAACAGTGGCCAGACAGAATACGTGAGTGAAGTCACGCTCAGCGAGGCGGATGCTCAAAGCGAGTTGGATCTGCCAGAGGGGGCCTGTGCCATCAGCGCACACGTGACTGGCACGGTGTGGAAGGTACTGGTCAAGGAAGGGCAGCACGTCACGGCGGGAAGTCCGCTGCTGATAGTTGAATCGATGAAAATGGAAATTACGGTAGATGCACCGGTCAACGGCACAGTGCGGCAGCTACTTTGTAAGGAGAGTGGGAATGTATCCGCCGGGCAGATGCTGCTCGTCATTCAGGAAGATTGAGCCGAGTCCGATTTGGTAATCGGAAAAGTCATTCGGATTTTGTCGCAGATTGCTGCCCGCTGGCGTAAGACTGGTTAACCAATCCAGTCGGTACCAGATTGCCGATTCAGGCATGACGCCGGATACGAAGTGATCTGGCGTCAACGTCTAACTTCTTGTGTATTATGGAGGGTCCCATGGTCGACTATCAGGATTTCGCGGTGAAAGCCTTGCGCGACGAGACGCTGACCAGAAGCGAATGCCAGGCCGTGCTCGACACGCCAGATGAACAGTTGCTGGGACTCCTCCAAGCTGCCTTTACCGTCCGATCCCACTATTTCGGCAAGACCGTTCGGCTCCAGATGTTGCAGAACGCCAAGAGCGGCGCCTGC
>JANYEF010000391.1 GCA_025363325.1 Nitrospira sp.
TTGCCGGCCATTGCACTGCTGAATGAACATCTGGAAGTCATCAGCGTTGACAACGGCACGGATTACCGCCGCCGTACGCTGGAGCAGGTCAATCTGTACCACACGCCTTTGGGTGTCAACGCTGATATGGAAATGACGGACACCTTCAACCGTCTGGCTGTCAAAAAGAAGCTTGCGAGCAGAGGGGTCTGTTTGGCCATGCCGCCGAATGAGCTCAGTTGGGTGCTCTGCTGCCGTGAGTAGAGAAAGCCCGCGATAAAAAACAAACCAGCCGTACTGAACCCCAAGTTGATCATGGTGAGCAGGCTGCCTTGGAGCCCCTGATAGTTCAGGGCAAATAGGCCGATGACCACGAACCCGAGGTGACTAATGCTGCTAAACGCGAGGAGTCGGCGGAAGTCTTGCTGAATCAGCGCCATGATGGCCCCATAGAGAATCGCCGCCAATCCCATCACCATGATGACCGTGACGACGGTCTGACTTTTCGATGCATCCGGGAGCAGCGGAATACTAAACCGGATGAAGCCAAATGTCCCGAGCTTCAGCCCCGCCAGCACCACCGCCATGCCAATCGGGCCTTCGACGAGGGCATCCGGAAGCCAGGTGTGGAATGGGAAGACCGGGGCCTTGAACGCGAAGCCGAGGAAGAGCAGCCAAAAAATGAGGATTTGCTGGCTGAGCGGGATCGGGGCGGAGAGCAGTTCTAGTAAGTCAAACGAGTAGGTCGGCTCCATATGGCGCAACGTCGCCCACTGATGATAATTGAGGTCTAATAGGGCAATACCCACTAACATGAAGACGCTACCAAGTAAGGTATAGAGTACGTATTTCAGAGACGCGTAGTGCCGCTCCGCTCCTCCGCCCCAAAGTTTGATCAGAAAGTAACTGGGAATGAGCATGAGCTCCCAGAAAACGAAGAACAGGATCAAATCGATGGAGAGGAACACCCCCATCGTGGTCGTTTCGAGCGCGAGGAGCGCCATCATGTAGAGCTTCACTTGATGGCGGACGGTGTCCCAGGAATAAATAACGATCAGGACCGTGAGGAACGCTGTGAGCCCAACGAAGAGGACACTGATCCCATCGACCGCGAGGTGGTAGCTGACTCCGAGGGCGGGAATCCACGGCACGTGTTCGGAAAACTGCATGGCAGCCGATTCGGGAGTGAATCGTAAGAGTACGAATACGGAGAGGGCCAACTCCACGAGCGCAATCGTCAAGGCGGAGGTCCGGACCATATCCTTGTCGTCAAACAGCCACAGGACGACAGCCCCGATGACGGGAAGAAAAAGAATACAGGTGAGAATCGGAAAAGTTGATGCCAGTTCTTCTAACATCACAGTACGTTATAGTTGCATGATGAGCTGAATAATGACTGCCAACAGGAATAGCCCTGCCACAATAATGGCGGCATAATGGTGCACCATCCCGGTCTGCAGCTGTCGCCACTGTCTCGCGACAAGATGGTTGCCATACCCGATTACGTTCAGGCCGCTGTAGATCACATATTTCTCCATCCAGGTCGAACCAGCCGCGCTCAATTCGGCTAGCTGCGCGACAGCGCGCACGAGTCCATCGATCACGGTGCGGTCGAACCAGTCAAGCAGGAGTCCCAACTTCTTGGTCGGCTCCACCAATAACAGGTCATATAGTTCATCGACATAGTACTTGTTGAGCAAAATCCTGTAGGCCGCCTGAAACTTTGCGGCCAGGCGATCCGGCGCCGAGAGATTCACGCTATAAAAATAGTGCGCGAGGCCCCAGCCCAGCAAGGCAATCCCTGTGGCAATCATCATGAGTGTGAGCACGAGTCCGGTACTCGCGTCATGTTCCTCTCCCGTGCCCGCGACCGGTGCAAGGAATTGATGGAGCCAGCCATGTTCAGGGGGGAAACCCAGGAACCCACCGAAAATGGACAGCACCCCTAACGCCATGAGTGGAACGACCATCACCATTGGGGACTCATGTACATGTTCCTCGGTATGATGGTCCATGCGCGATGCGCCATAAAAGGTCAGATAGATCAGGCGGAACATGTAGAAGGAGGTCAAGAGCGCGCCGATAGCAGCCATGCCATACAGTAGATAGTGGTGATGCGTGAAGGCATGGGCCAGAATTTCATCTTTGCTCCAGAAGCCTGCCAACGGCGGAATCCCCGCAATGGCGACCGTGCCAATCAGAAACAGTCGATAGGTCCATGGGATTTTCGAGCTGAGGCCGCCCATCTTTCGAATGTCTTGCTCGCCCGAGAGCGCATGGATCACCGATCCGGCTGAAAGGAACAAGAGGGCCTTGAAGAAGGCATGGGTCATGAGGTGGAACACGGCAGCCGTATAGGCCCCGATCCCGCACCCGAGAATCATGTAACCGAGCTGGCTCACCGTCGAATAGGCCAAGACGCGCTTGATGTCCGTTTGCACGAGACCGATGGTAGCGGCAAACAAAGCTGTGAGTCCGCCGATGACGCCGACGATCGTCATGGCCGTCGGCGATAAATCGAAAATGGCATGGTTCCGCACGATCATGTAAACCCCGGCCGTCACCATCGTCGCCGCATGGATGAGCGCGCTCACGGGTGTCGGGCCTTCCATCGCGTCCGGGAGCCAGGTGTAGAGGGGGAGTTGGGCTGATTTGCCGACTGCGCCGACGAGTAGACAGAGAGCAATCGCTGTGGCCATGCTCGGAGAGAGTTGCCCGACCTGGGCAAAGACCTTCGTGTAGTCGAGCGTCTTGAAATTGATGAAGATGAGGAAGATGGCCAGGAGGAAGCCCGCGTCGCCGATGCGGTTCACCACGAAGGCTTTGGAGGCGGCCTTCGCGGCGGAGACCTTGTTATAGTAATAGCCGATCAATAGATAGGAGCAAAGCCCTACCCCTTCCCAGCCAATGAAGAGCACGACATAGTTGTTCCCCATGACGAGGAGCAACATGGAGACCATGAAGAGGTTCATGTAGGCGAAGAATCGTGTGAATCCCTCTTCCCCATGCATGTAGCCGACGGAGTAGACGTGAATCAGGAACCCGACTCCCGTGACCACGAGTAACATGATGCACGTAAGCGGATCGACGAGATAGGCCAGATTGATAGTGAGGTCGCCGCCGAAGATCCATTGATAGGCAATGACTTCATGGGGCGTGCCGGTCCGCAAAATGTCGGCAAATACGCCAATCGTGCAGAGAAATGACAACCCCACCGATCCCCAGGCAAGCCGGTGCGCGACGTCGTGGGAGTACCGCCGGCCCACGAGTCCATTCAGGATCACGGCTAGCAGGGGGAACAACGGAATGAGTTTTATCAATAAGTCGGTCACATTACCACTTCAAAAGATTCATCTCGTCCACGTTCGTGGAGATCTTTCCACGGAACACAACGATGATGATGGCCAGCCCGATCGCCGCTTCCCCGGCCGCAATGGCGATAACGAAGAGGGCCACCAGTTGGCCCGCCATTGATTCCAGATAATAGGAAAAGGCCACGAGGTTGATGTTTGCTGCGTTCAACATAATCTCGACAGACATCAGCACGATGATGAAGTTCCGTCTAATCAATACACCAAGCAGGCCGGTGATAAAGAGCACGGCGCTGACGGCGACATATGCGCTTAGAGGAACCATAGGCCTCGTGGATTGCGAACCCTAAATCGTGAAACGAGGAAGGCAGTCCTGTCGTTTCCGTCGAACCCCTTACCGCGCACGTTTGTCAGTGATCGGTTTCGGCGTTTTTGCCAACACGATTGCTCCGATGACGGCGCCTAACAGGAACACCCCGACAATTTCGAACTGCAACAGATAATCACTGAACATCTTGAGCCCGACCGCGTAGGTATCGCCATCCTGGAGCACTGCCACCGTGGGCGCATCGCCTTTGGCTCCTGCGAAGGGTGAACGGAACAGAAGGATCAGCACATACAACGATCCGATGGCTGCCGGAGGCAGAAAGTACAGGTACGTGGAGTGGAAATACCGATCATCGGTCTTTAAGTTCAGGAGCATCAGGACGAAGAGGTACAAGACGAGGATCGCACCGGCGTATACGATGAGCTGGACAGCCCAGAGAAACTCGGCGTTGAGGAGGATGAAGAGTCCTGAGACGTGGAGCAACAGGGTCAGCAGCGCCAGGCCGCAATGCACCGGGTGCTTGAGCGCGACAGTCAAAACGCCCGCCGCAATACTGACCAGTGCGAAATAAGTAAAAAATACCAAAACCATCGATCGACTCAGCCCAGATGCTTGGGTGGTGGTTGAGTCGGCTTCAGCACCGATTGCGGGAAGTAATACCGATATCCCCGGCTTTCCTCAACGTTCTGTTCCTGATTATGCGCGTATAAGTATTTTTTTGCATCGTCAAGATGCCGTTCGCCGATTTCGTACAGCCGTTTCTTATCGAACAACAAGGTACGTTTATCGTGGGTGGAGAACTCATACATTTTCGTCATGGCCAGTGCATTGACGGGACAGGCCTCGACACAGTAGCCACAAAAGACGCATTTCGTAATGTCGATGTAAAACTCGCTCGCGAATCGTTGCAGTGGACGCTCCGCATCTTCCGAGCTAATGACCTTGATGCAGCGCGATGGGCAGGCGGCTTCGCAGAGGTCACAGCCGACACAACGTTCCTGGTGATCGTCGTAGCGTAAGAGCGCGAGTGCCCCCCGGTGGGTGTCGGGGAGGGTCCGTTGTTCCCGTGGATATTGGAAGGTGATGGGTTTGTGGAACATGTGCTTGAACGTGACCTTCATGGCGTCCCATATCTCATAGAACAATGCGGCCTGGAGGATTTGCTTTATCAGTGCGGTAACACGCATGTGCGCTTCCTTCTCCCCCCTTACGCCTTTTCGATCGTCACGCGGGTCCGCTTGAACGAGGGAACTCCCGTCGTCGGATCAACCTGGGCCGCCATCAAGTCTTTCACTGGCGGCTCATTGAAATGCTCAGGGAAGAAACAGGTCTGCGGGGCGATGGATTGATCGGGCTGCACCGCTAATTGCATCGAACCGCGGTCCGACGTGAGACGCACCGTCGTCCCCTCCCCCACCGCGAGCCGTTCCATATCATGGGGATTCATCCTGAGCCGACCGGTATTGGGGGCGATCTTGATAAGCCCCGGGGCTTCCGTGGACATCTTACCGGAGTGATACAGGATCTGCCCCATCAGCAACGTGAAGGGTCGCTGGTTCTTGGAGTCTATTGGAGCGGAGGCGCGATAGCGCTCTGCCACTTCAGCTGCATAGCCGTTTGAGAGGTAGTGCTCCACCATCGGGACAACCTTGCGTGGTTGTCCCAGGTTGTAATACCCGGGCAGCAGCTTCATGATCTCGGCTTGAATATCGTTCGAAGATTCATACTCCCATTGACATCCCAGCGCGTTGGCCATCGCCGTCATGATATGCCAATCCGGCAAACTTTCCCCGACCGGATCCATGGCCTCGCGGACCCGCAGGACTCGGCCTTCCAGATTGGTGAAGGTGCCGTCCTTTTCCGCGGATGTACAAGCCGGCAGCACCGCATGGGCCATGCGCGCAGTCTCGGTCAGGAACGGATCCTGGACGATGAGTAACTCCAGTCGATCCAACGCGGCACGGACTTCCATTGATGCGGGCAACGTGGCGAGGGGGTTTTCTCCGATCACATAAAGCGCGCGGATCTGGCCGCTCTTGCAACGCTTGAGGATCTCAACGAGATTCGCGCCGGATCCAGCCGCCGGGAGCGTGACGTCCCAGGCCTTGGCAAAACGGTCGCGAGCCACCTGATCGTCGAACGAGGCTTGACCAGGGAGAAATTCAGGCGCGGCACCCATGTCCACGGCGCCCTGCTCGTTCGGCTCTTCCGTAAGCGTATTCACCCCGCAGCCAGGCTGGCCCAACTTGCCTGTGACCCAGGCGAGGTCAATCAGTTTCAAGACGTTCTGATACCCATCGGGCTGGCGAACGATACCTTCAGCGCAGAGGATGATGGATCGGGACGCCTCAGCGAAGATCGCCGCAGTGCCTTTCAAATCTTCGACCGACATGCCGGCGTGCGCAGCCACCTGCTCCAACGAGACGTGGGCCACGGCGGCCTTCAAGGCCTCGAAGGCCTTCGGGTGCTTCCGGGTGGTGTCCTCGTCGATCAATCCCAACTCCAGGGTGGCCTTCACGAGTCCGTCGATCACGAGCCCTTCTGTTCCAGGCTTGATCAGAACGGGATGGGATGCGAGCTTGGCCATGTTCGTGATGGCGGAATCGATGACCACCACCTGCGCGTGATAGACACGAATCGCTTCTTTGATCCGCATGGCCGTGAGCGGGTTTGTCTCCGTAATGTTAGAGCCAATGAGCACGATGGCTTTGGCCTTGGTCAGGTCTTCCCAGTCGTTCGGGCTCCGCCCAATTCCCAAAGCGTGCCGGGAGGCATGGACGAAGTTGAGGTGGCCGTAGCGGGCGCTGCTGTCGAGATGGTTGGTCCGAAACCCGGCGCGCATAAGTTTCTGGAAGAGATACAACTCTTCGTTGGTGCAGCGGGCGGTTATCAAGCCGGCAATTGCGTCGGGTCCGTGCTTGCGTCGGATTTCGGAAAACCGCTCAACCACCTGATGCATGGTTTCGAGCCAGGGGGTTTCGACGAGCTGATTACCTTTGCGAAGGAGCGGTTGCTTCACACGTGCGGCGCTATCGATGTACTCGAACCCAAAACGCCCTCGCACACAGAGCCCGCCGTGCCCCTTAGCCGTGTCGGCCCGGTCACCCCATTTGTTCTTCCAGGACAGCGGCGAGGTGACGCGGACGACTTCAGCATCCTTGGTCTCAAGGTACATCTGGCAGCCGTCCCCGCAGTAGTTACACGTCGTCGTGGTTTACTTCATCTGCCACGGCTTGTACAAGTATTTAGAGAACTTGTTCGTGATGGCACCCACCGGGCAGACGGCGAGGCAGTCTCCACAAAACTCACAGGAGAGCGCGAGATCTCCCTTCGGCACCACTTGATTGAATCCGCCCTTCTTCATGAACTGGAGCGCGTCGATCAGCAGCACGTCTTTACAGACGTTGATGCATTCCGCACAGGCAATGCAGCGGTTCATATTGAAGTCGAGCACCGGGCTACGCGTATCTTCCGGAATAAATTTCTGTTTCGCGTTGGCCAGGTTCGTGACCCCGTGCCGGAAGGCCATGTCTTGCAGCTCGCAATGGCCGTCGGCGTCGCAGACCGGGCAGTCGAGCGGATGGACCGAGAGATGTTTTTCCACCGCCTTTTTGCGTGCCTGGAAGAGATCGTCCCCCTCGGTTCTGATGATCATGCCGGCCGTCGCTTTGGCGGTGCAGGAACGGACCGGCGCTTTCTTGCCTTCCTGCATGACCAAACACATGCCGCAGGAGCCGAAGGGATCGAAGGTATAGTGGTAACACATGGCCGGGATGATCTTGCCCGTACTCGAGATTACGTCGTAGAGCGAGACCCCGTCTTTTGCCGTCACGGGTTTCCCGTCGATCGACAGTTCGATCGCGACCGCTTCCACGTCAGGATTCGTTGCCGACTTCAGTCCCATGTTTCGACTCCAACTCTGAACGATGAATGCTGAATGATTAACAGGGACACATGAGTCATCAGCTCTTGATCAAATTCAGCGTTCATCATTCATCACTCATCATTGTCTATCGGTCGCACTCCCCCATCACAATGTCGTAGGACCCGAAGAGCGTGATCGCATCGGAGATCATGTAGCCTCTGGTCATATAATCGAATGCGCCCATGTGAATAAACGAGGGGGCGCGAATTTTCAAGCGGTAGGGTTTCCCGCCGCCTGTGCTGACGATGTAGAACCCCAACTCCCCCTTATGCGCTTCGGTCCCGCAATAGATCTCTCCCGGAGGGGCGTCGAAGCCCTGCGAGAAGAGCTTGAATTGCTGAATCATGGATTCCAGATTCGTAAAGACTCGTTGCTTCGGCGGCAACGTGACGCTGGGCACATCGGCCATGATGGGGCCCTCCTGCATCTGCTCCAGGCATTGCCGGATGATTTTCACGCTCTCATAGAGTTCCTGAACGCGAATCCAGTACCGATCGTAGGTGTCGCCGTTCTTGCCGAGCGGCACACTGAATTCGCATTTCGGATAGGCCGAGTAGGGCTCGGCTTTGCGGAGGTCGTAGTCGACGCCCGAGCCGCGGAGCGTCGGCCCACTGAGACCGAAACTCACAGCGTCTTCTGCCGAGATGACACCCACTCCCTTGGTCCGCGCGACCCAAATCCGGTTCTTCTCCAGGAAGACCACGTACTCGTCGATTTTAGGCGGAAAGTAGTCCAGAAATTGCCTGACCTTGTCGAGCAGCGAAGGGGTGAAATCCCGCTCGACGCCGCCGATGCGATACCAACTGGTCGTGAGTCGCGCGCCGCAGAGTTCGTCGAACCAATCCAACAGAATTTCCCGATCCCGAAAACAATAGAAAAAGACGCCCATGGCTCCGATGTCGAGAGCCTGGGTCCCGAGCCAGAACTGATGACCAATAATCCGTTGGACCTCCGCCACGATCGTGCGCAGATACTCTGCACGGTCCGGCACGGTGATATTCATGAGTTTTTCGACCGCGCGGCAGTACGCAAAATTGTTGTACATCGCGCAGACATAGTCGAGCCGGTCGGTATGGGGAATAAATTGGTGATAGGTGCCGTCTTCCGCAAGCTTCTCCACACCGCGATGGAGATATCCCAACACGGGGGTAGACTTGACGAGGCGCTCTCCTTCCAATTCGAGGATCACTTTCAGCACCCCATGGGTGGCGGGGTGCTGGGGACCCATGTTGAGCAGGAGTTCCTCCGTGCGCAGGGTCGGGAGAGTCTCGCTTCCCGGATGGGCCGGGTCGATCTTGTAGACAGTTGTTCGTTGATCTTCAAAGGCCATCGTTTGTCCTACCGAGCCGTTTCGTCCAGGAACTCGAACGTATCGCGCCAGCCCTTGCCACGGAGCGGAAAATCTTTTCGCAACGGATAGCCTTCGGTGTACTCGTCCGGCATGAGGATCCTGCGGAGATCCGGATGGTGCCGGAAGCGGATTCCCATCATGTCATAGACTTCCCGCTCCATGAAGTCCGCGCCTTTCCAAAGATCCGTTAGGGAGTCCACAATGCAGTCCGACTCCGGCACCCTGGTCTTGAGCCGGAGGCGGTGATGTTTCTTGATCGAGTAGAACTCGTACACGACTTCAAACCGTTCGTCGTCGTCGGGCCAGTCGACCGAACTCACATGCACGATGTAGTCGAAGTCCATGGCCGGATCGTCGTGAAGAAATTGTGCG